>NZ_JBTZSY010000002.1:121026-123574 GCF_054815885.1 Anoxybacillus sp. TBDG-1 | reverse complement strand
CTTTATAAATAATGAATAGATTATTTATAAAGTTTTGTAAGTTTTCTGTAACGGTGAGGACGATGCAAATACAAGTAGAAAGGCAACGAAAGACAAAAAAATGGCTTGTTCCGTCGTTTGTTAGCATATTGTTGCTTGGAGCAATCGCTTGTGTTGCCGTTTCGATTTATGTCGGCTGGAATTTGACGCATAAAGAGCGAAAAGCTGTCGTAGAAACGCCAGCAGCTTACGGTATGGTTTATGACAATGTTACGTTTATAAGCAAAGATGGCGGATTGAAACTGAAAGGGTGGGTGATCGAGCCGACAAAACAAGCGAAAATGACCGTTATTTTTTCGCACGGATACGGTGGAAATCGCTACGAGCCGAATGTGCCGTTTTTGCCAATTGCTAAAGCACTAACAGATGAAGGGTATCGCGTTATTATGTTTGATTTTCGCGCAAGCGGCGAATCGGAAGGAGATATGACAACGATCGGCGCAAAAGAAAAATATGATTTGCTTGGAGTCATTGACTATGCGAAACAACACTATTCTGAACCGATTGTTCTGTATGGAGTGTCCATGGGAGCAGCAACATCCATTTTAGCGGCAGGAATGGATAAAGATGTAAAAGCAGTCATTGCGGATAGCCCGTTTAGCGATTTAGAAGGATATTTACGGACATATATGCCCGTATGGACCAACTTGCCGAACGTTCCGTTTACGTATTTAATCATTACTTTTATTCCGATGATTACCGATTTAAATCCAGCCGAGTCGGTGCCGATCAAAGCGGTGGATACGATTGCTCCGCGCCCGATTTTATTTATTCATAGTAAAGCCGACCCGTCCATCCCATACAAAGAAAGCGTAAGCATGTACAACAAACATCCAGACGTATTTGAACTTTGGCTCACCGAAAAAGCGAAACATGTGAAAAGTTTTGATATGTATAAAGAGGAGTATATTCATAAGATATTAGCATTTTTAGAGAAGGTACAAAAATAAAATTCTGAATATTCATTGACTTTTGATAAAAAGATGAGTATGCTTGTAGTAAATTGGAAAAATAGAGAGGGGAAAGAAGATGAGTGTAGTTGAGCAGAGAAGAGGGTATTTTGGAGAGTTTGGCGGAAGTTTCGTACCGTCGGCGTTGCAGGAAGCGTTAGACTATTTAGAAGCGCAGTTTTTAAAGTACAAAGATGATCCCACATTCCATGAAGAGTTTACGTTTTATTTAAAAGAATATGTCGGGCGTGAAAGCCCACTCACATTTGCCTCAAGGTTGACTGAGGAGCTTGGTGGAGCGAAGATTTATTTAAAACGAGAAGATTTAAACCATACCGGTTCTCATAAAATTAACAACGTCATCGGGCAAATTTTATTAGCGAAAAGAATGGGAGCCAAACGTATCATTGCTGAAACGGGAGCTGGACAGCATGGTGTAGCGACAGCGACAGCTTGTGCCATGTTTGGGATGGATTGTGTGATTTATATGGGGGAAGAAGATACGAGACGGCAAGCATTAAACGTTTTTCGGATGGAGCTATTAGGGGCGAAAGTTGTTCCTGTAGCAAAAGGGCAAGGAAGATTAAAAGATGCAGTTGATGAGGCGTTAAACGACTATGTCCAAAACTATGAACATACATTTTATTTGCTTGGCTCAGCGGTTGGGCCACATCCGTATCCGACGATCGTGAAACATTTCCAATCTATTATTAGTGAAGAAAGTAAGCGGCAAATGATCGAGAAAGAAGGACGCTTGCCTGATGCTGTGATCGCTTGTGTGGGTGGTGGCAGTAATGCGATTGGTGCTTTTGCTCATTATATCGATGAACCGAGTGTGCGTTTAATCGGTGTTGAACCTGAGCGGGCCGCTACGCTCACAAAAGGTGTTCCCGCGGTCATTCATGGTTTTAAATGTCTCGTTTTGCTTGATGAAGAAGGAAATCCACAACCAACATATTCTATTGCCGCGGGACTTGATTATCCGGGAATTGGGCCAGAACATAGTTTTTTAAAAACATCAGGTCGAGCGGAATATTATACGGTCACGAACGAGGAAGTGTTAGAAGCATTTCAAACGCTTTCAAAAACTGAAGGAATTATACCGGCTTTAGAGAGTGCTCATGCCGTTGCATATGCAATGAAATTGGCTCCGACGCTCAATTCTGATCAAATGATTATCGTCAACTTGTCGGGGCGTGGTGATAAAGATGTTGAGCAAGTGTTTCATATGTTGAGAAGTTAGCCAAAAAACGTCGTTCCTATCATGCGGAACGACGTTTTTTGTTAATTTGCCTTTTTTAACATGTGCAATTCTTCTTCTGTCCGTGCAATACGACTAAGCTGATAGTCGAGTCGTTCGTGAATGTAAGCGATGTCCTGTTTTGTAGCCATTTCTCCTCGGATGTGAGCAATTTCATGCCGCATTGCATCTTGAATGCTACGTTGCTCTAGCTGGTTGTCTCGAATGGCCTTAATCATTGCTGTATTTTCCTTCATTTGCTCTTTCAACCAACGAATATCTTCTTCATGTCTATGAACGATTGCTTTTAATTCACCAA
>NZ_JBTZSY010000002.1:0-120926 GCF_054815885.1 Anoxybacillus sp. TBDG-1 | reverse complement strand
TCTCTTGTTTCATTGTCTGAATCTCTTGTTTCATTGTCTGAATCTCTTGTTTCATTGTCTGAATCTCTTGTTTCATCCATTGCATGTCTTCTGCTAAGTTTTGAACGAGGTTAACAAGTTGAAGGAGAAGTTGTTCTTGCACGCCTGATTCACCTACCTTTCATCCTAGAGGTATACGGCATTTCTAGTGAGGAGTATGAAGAGGAATTTGGTGAAATGCCTTTGCCGTCATCTTATCATAATTTGTCGAGATGGACAAACTGTTTTTTATATATGTGTTGAATCGCTTATTTTGTCGTACGTGTAGCATACATGCGCTCTTTTGCAACTTGTAAAAGCTGTTGCAATTGTTCTCCTTCGACTGGATATGTCGCATAACCAACGAGAAAAGATATGGGGCTATTTTTTTTTATTCGCTCAATCATTGTAGATGGTTTCGCACCGTTTTCGACAGCGATAATTAAATATTGATCGTTTGACCATTTAGCTACGATATCGCTTTTTCGAGTTTCTTCAACTAATAGCTGTTCAAATGCTGCTTTTTGTTGTGGTTGGCTATTTTGTTTCGTGCGGAGTAAATAAATGGTTAGACGACTATCTGGATCGCGATCAACTAATGCAGCAATTTTTTCAAATGTACTTGTAGCGAAGTCTTTACTTTTCAACTGATAGATTAAATCTCTCACACAAACTTTTCGATCATAGCGATTACCAAAATAAATGCCGACAATTGTTTGAAACACATAAAAACCAATGACAACATATAGCTCTGTTCCATGTAGTTGTGTAAAATCAATCGTATCGCTCATGGCTATCGCTTCCGAAAATAAAACAAGTTGGCTAATGAATAGTCCGATCGTTTTCCCAATATGTTTTTTAAACATATACTTCCCCCCCTTTTTTATATTATGGTGGAATATATGTATGGGGTTGGACGAATATTAGAAAAAGACAAAAAGGGCGAGACGATCGCCCTTTTTAGATTAAAAGATAAAGTGTGCGATGAAAACGATGATAGGCAATGTAATGAGTGTACGAAGAAGGAAAATGACAACTAAATCCTTAAACGTAATTGGTAATTTTGATGCAAGAAGCAATCCACCCACTTCAGACATATAAATCAGTTGTGTAACAGAAACACAAGCGATAACGAAGCGAGTAAATTCACTTTCGATGCCGCTACCAATAATGGCTGGTAAAAACATATCTGCGAAGCCGACGACCATCGTTTGTGCAGCCGCTGATGCTTCTGGCACTTGTAGGAGCGTCAAGATCGGCACAAACGGTTTACCAAGCCATTCAAACACCGGTGTTGTTTCAGCGATGATTAATGCGACCGTTCCAATGGCCATAACGACAGGTAATACACCTAACCACATATCGATAACTGTTTGTACACCGTTTTTCAATAGTTTTCCCATATTGCTATTGCGTTGTGCGACTTCCACCGCTTGTTTTAATCCCCATTGAAAAGGTGTGTCCCCAGCTGGTATTGTTTCATCAACTGGTACGTGATGTTCGTGGTAATATGTGTCTGGCTTTTTTGATAATGGTGGGATGCGTGGCATAATGATTGCTGCTACAAGACCAGCAACAACGATCGTAAAATAGTACGCTCCAAACATATGTTCAAGCTTCATATACGTAATGACGACAATGCTAAATGTAATCGAAACGACAGAGAAGGTTGTTCCGATCACCGCTGCTTCTCGCTTCGTATAAAAGCCATCTTCATACTGCTTATTCGTTAACAATACGCCGATTGTTCCATCTCCTAACCAAGAAGCAATACAGTCAATGGACGAGCGGCCAGGCAATTTAAATACTGGACGCATAATTTTCGTTAAAAGTGCACCGCATAATTCGAGTAAGCCGAAATCTAAAAGTAAAGGCAAAAACAAGCCAGCAAACAAAAAGACAGAAAACAAAATAGGAATTAAGCTATACAATAGCAACGCACCTGTATTTTCTGACCATACCCATTCTGGACCGATTTTCCATAACGTCATCGCTCCTAAAATCGTTCCAACTATGCGAGCGATAACAAATAGACGATTGACATCAAATAAACGACGAAGAAAAGGGCTGTTCATTATGAAAGGAGGATAAGCGATTTTAGCAATGATTGTACCCATGGTAGCGATAAACATAAATAAGACAGAAATCGTTGGAATGGCTGAGCTAAAGTTTCCTTCCACCCATTTTGCTAAAATGGCTACAGGGATCGTCATTTCACCTTTATAAGGAAAAGGAATCATAAATAAAAATACACCAATAAGCGATGGGACGAGAAACTTAAGTACGTCAGAGCGACGTTGTTGAGTATGTTTTTGTGCAATATTCATCTTTTGAAGCCACCTTCCATTTTATGTTTTGAAAACGGATACATAACATTACTACTATCGTAATATAAAAATAAAAATAGTCAATATAACAAAATGATTCAGAAATATAAATTATTTTGTATGGTTGTATAAATATAAAAGTGTACACTTATATACATACGAAATTATGAATTAATAACGATTTTAATATTGCAAAATAGACAACATAAAGCATAATAAAACAAAATGGATATATAATCAATCATTTTTTTGTATAAACGTTCAAATTCGAAATTTTTGGTTTTTGTAAGCACATCGATGCGTGTATTTTTTTTGTTTGTGCGATATGATAAGCAAAAGCAAGCGAAGGGGGAATAACAGATGTGGCATTATGCAAAACCAGTCGTCGTTGTAAGTGAATGTCTTGGTTTTTCTCCTTGTCGATATAACGGTGATCAATTGAACGATGAAGTGGTACATAAGCTCGTACCATTTGTGCAATTTATTCCTGTTTGTCCAGAAGTGCGCATCGGGCTTGGTACGCCGCGCGAGACGATTCGGCTCGTTCAAGATGGGGAGCGTGTTCGGCTCGTTCAGCCATCGACTGGAATGGATATTACCGAGCAAATGAATGAGTTTTCTTTTTTATTTTTAAAACAATTATTAGATGTAGATGGCTTTATTTTAAAAAGTCGGTCACCATCGTGTGGGATAAAAGATGTTAAAATATATAGCAGCAAGCAAAAAGGACCTGCAACAGGGAAAGGGAGCGGTATGTTTGCTGAACATGTATTACGAATGTTTACCCATAAAGCTGTGGAAGAAGAAGGGCGATTAACGAATTTCGTTATTCGAGAGCATTTTTTGACGAAGTTATTTACGATTGCTTTGTTTCGAGAGGTGAAAGAAACAAATTTACACCACCGTCTCGTTGAATTTCATGCTGAGCATAAATATTTGTTTATGGCTTATCATCAACAAAAATTAAAACAATTGGGAAACATTGTTGCGAATCGTGCTCGTTTACCGATAGAAGAGGTATTTTTGCAGTATGAAAAAACATTATATGAGTTGTTTGCACGGCGCTCACGTCGAAATTCGAACATTAATGTTTGTCAACATATGATTGGTTATTTTAAGCATGAATTAAGCGGGGATGAAAAGCGGTATGTCCATGAGTTGCTAGAAAAATATCGGGCAGGCAAACTCCCGTTAAGCAGTATAACAACAGTTATTCGCTCATGGGCGATTCGCTATCAAAACGAATATTTATTGAAACAACGATATTTTCAACCTTATCCGGAGCCATTGCTTGATGTGACGGACTCAGGAAAAGGAAGAGATTATTAAAAAAGCGACGAAGGATTATCCTTGTCGCTTTTTTGTAATGGTATAATACACCGGAATACCAGATAACGTAACAACAATCGATAAAAACGTATCTAGCGGTGCGTGGAGTACCGTACTCATAATAATATATGCTGTGCCGGCAAGAGCAACGATCGGAGTAAATGGATAAAGTGGCACTCGATATAATTGTTCGTTAGATGGTGATGATTTTCGTAATAAAAATACTGCATAAAAAGCAAAGCCGTAAAATAAAAAGACACTAAAAATAGCAATATCCGTTAAGCGATCGGCATTACCAAGTAACATCATGACAATCGCAATGATAATTTGCATTAACGTTGCAAATACAGGCGTGCGCCACTTTGGATGAATACGGGAAAAATAACGGGAAAACGGAAATAACCTATCTGTTGCCATCGCCAATGGCATGCGAGGAAATGTAAGAACTTTCCCATTTAAACAGCCAAAAATAGAAATTAAAATACCAATAGCAATGAATTTTCCGCCGAATGCCCCAAATAAAATGGTTGCTGCTTCGCTTGCTGCGTTTGGACCGAGCGCAACAATTTCATCGGCACGAAGAACATGAAGCAATGCAACATTCACAGCCACATAGGCAAACATGACAATAAAAATACCGGTGATAATAGCTTTTGGTAACGTTTTTGCCGGATTTCTCATTTCGCCAGCAACAAATCCAACGTTCATCCATCCGTCGTACGCCCACAATGTCGCTAAAACTGCTGCCCCCATGCTGATCGCTTGGCTACTGCCACTATCCATACCGAAGATCGGCACGTTTCCTTTTACGACTCCGAAGATAATAATAAGAAAAATAGGTAACAGTTTTGCCGCAGTTAATACGCTTTGGACGATTCCACCAAATTGTGAACCGAGCATATTAATGACAGATAAAAATAAAACAGCGATGATTCCGATCCAAAGTTCACTTTCCTTTGGCAGTGCAAAAATCCCTGCAAATAACGCACCAAAATACAACCCTAATGCACCGATGACGGCAGGACCGTAAATGATCGTTTGCACCCATCCACATAAAAAGCCCCAAAACCGTCCGTACACTTTTTCGATATATACATATAACCCGCCTGTTTCAGGAATTTTTGCGCTTACTTCCGCAATCGTTAATCCGCTTGCCAATGTAATAATTCCTCCAATGACCCAAGCGAGAAGAGCGAGTGTTGAGTTGCCTGTTGCTCCGATGACAATCGCTGGTTTCATAAAAATCCCAGAACCGATGACAGTGCCAATGACGATCGCTGTTGCTGTAATGAATCCGATGCTTCGTTTCAATTGTGTGTTTGTCATTCTGTTCACTCCTAAAGGACAAATGTTTTTTTATATCGAACGATGGCTATTATAGCATGAGATGAAGAAAAACTTCTTTTTTTGAAAATTAAAATATTGACATCGCGGAAAGAAAAGAATAAGATAAAACTAAAGTTGGCTTAAAGAAACTTTTTTAACTCAAATCATTATTGTTTGCTTGTTCCATATATCACGTCGTTTTATGCTAATGCATATGATGGGCGAGCAAGCAAATTTTTTTCGTTAAATTTTGCATTAAGGAAACTTTTATATCCTTATACAAATTTAGAGGAGGACGCATATGAAAAAGTGGATGGTCATATGGATCGCTTTGTTATTGTTATTTGGATGCGAAACAAAAGAGAATAAACAAGATGTCATCTATGTCGTCGCAACGACAGGGCAAATTGCTGATCTTGTTAAACATGTCGGGGGAGAATATGTTCGCGTGGAAGCGCTGATGGGGCCAGGGGTAGATCCTCATTTGTATAAAGCAACGCAAGGAGATATTCAAAAATTAAGTCAAGCAGACATCATTTTTTACAATGGGCTTCATTTAGAGGGAAAACTCGGAGAAATATTTACGAAAATGTCAAAAACGAAAAAAGTCGTTGCAGTAAGTGAAGCGATTCCGAAAGAGAAGTTAATTGAAATAGATGGAGTATATGATCCGCACATATGGTTTGACCTTGATTTATGGAGTTACGCTGTACAGATGGTAGGGGACGAATTAAGTGCAATGGACCCGAAACATAAACAAATATACGAAGAACGAGCGGAAGCATATGAATCACAACTTATGCAATTAAAAGAAGAAGCGAAAAAAGGGATGAACGCCATTCCGAAAAAACAGCGCGTTTTAATTACAGCTCATGATGCTTTTCATTACTTCGGCCGTGCATATGATATCGAAGTGGTTGGTTTGCAAGGATTAAGCACGGATGCAGAATACGGATTAAAAGATATACAAGAACTCGTTGACCTCATCGTCTCTCGAAATATTCAAGCGGTGTTTGTGGAAAGTAGTGTATCGAAAAAAGCGATCGAAGCAGTTGTCGAGGGAGCGAAACAGCGTGGACATCATGTCTCGATTGGTGGGGAGCTCTTTTCAGATGCGCTCGGGCGAGAAGGAACTGAAGAAGGGACGTTTATTGGCATGTATCGTTATAACGTCAAAACGATTGCACAAGCATTGAAGGGGGAATGACGATGAATCCACTAGTTGTTGAACAGGTAACAGTTGCATATGATCGACAACTTGTATTAGAAGATGTATCATTTTCTGTTCCAGAAGGGAAGTTAGTCGGAATTATCGGTCCAAACGGCGCAGGAAAATCAACGTTAATGAAAACGATGTTAAATTTTATTCCGCGTATGCATGGAAATGTTTTTATATACGGTAAGCCGTATGAAAAGCAACGTCATCTTGTCGGATATGTTCCACAACGAAATTCTGTCGATTGGGACTTTCCGACGAATGCCCTTGATGTTGTATTGATGGGGCGATACGGTCATGTTGGATTGTGGAAACGACCACGAAAAGAAGATGTGGATATTGCTGCGCAATGTTTAGATAAAGTCGGCATGTTACCATATGCGAAACGACAAATTAGCCAACTATCTGGTGGACAGCAACAGCGTGTATTTTTGGCGCGCGCGCTTGCGCAAGATGCATCCGTTTATTTTATGGATGAACCGTTTGTTGGGGTCGATGCCGCAACAGAAAAAGCGATTGTCCAACTGTTAAATGAATTAAAAATGCGTGGAAAAACAGTATTAGTCGTTCATCATGATTTGCAAACGGTGCGAGATTACTTTGATTACGTTTTATTGTTAAATAAACGTGTCATTGCATTTGGTGAGACGGAAAGTGTATTCACGTACGATCATATTCAAAAAACGTATGGGGGAAAGGTCACTTTCCTCTCTGCGGCACATATCGTGGGGTGAATCGTGTATGGACATCAATGTTCAATGGGTGTTTACAAGCATGGCTTTGCTCGGATTGGCGAGCGGAATGATTGGTACGTTTGCATTGCTCAAGAAACAAAGTTTAATAGGTGATGCGATGGCGCATGCTGCGCTTCCAGGCATTTGTATCGCGTTTCTTTTCTACGGACAAAAATCGCTTCTCGTCTTTCTCGTTGGTGCTGCTTGCTCAGGGTATATCGCAACAGTATGTATTCAGTTTATTGTAAAACATACGCGTGTGAAAGAAGATGCTGCCATCGGCATTGTATTGTCTGTATTTTTTGGATTAGGTATTGTGTTATTGACATGGATTAATCAACATGAAGGCGGGAATCAAAGTGGGATTCATGACTTTTTGTTCGGCAAAGCGGCGTCGTTGAACGGTAACGATGTGAATGTGCTAACCGTAACGGCTATAACAATGATTATGACGATCTTCGTTTTTTTCAAAGAGTTTAAAATTATTACATTTGATCGGGCGTTTGCTCAAGGGATCGGTGTGCCGGTGTCACTGTTGAACGGTGTGCTTATGTTTTTAATCGTTTCGGTTGTTGTGATTGGTTTACAAGCGGTTGGGGTTGTGTTAATGTCTGCACTATTAATTACGCCCGCGCTCGCTGCAAGATACTGGACAGAAAAGCTCGAGTGGATGATGTGGTTAGCAGGAGGATTTGGTGCTTTATCAGGTGTTGCCGGAGCATATATTAGTTTGATTGCATATGTTCCTACTGGTCCGCTTGTCATTATTTTTGCGACAATGTTGTTTATTTGTTCGTTTTTATTTGCCCCGAAACGAGGCTTATGCAGCAAAATGATTCGTCGCCATATAGAAAGAAAAAAATTGTGGTCGAAACAGCTAATGTATAAGCGAGGGGAACAACTATGAGTTATACGATGTGGATTTTGCTTACTGCAGCTCTTGTCGGGATTAACTGTGGATTAGTTGGTACATTTCTTGTGTTGCGAAAAATGTCGATGCTGTCTGATGCGATCAGCCATAGTGTGTTGTTAGGGATTGTGGGAGCGTATATGGTGAGCCATCAGCTGCAAGGGGTGTCTATGCCCATCGGTGCCTTACTTGTTGGATTGCTAACGACATTTCTCGTTCAATTGTTGCATCAAAAAGGGGTACAAAGCGATGCTGCTATCGGTGTTGTGTTTACATGTTTGTTCGCCGTTGGGGTTGTTCTTATTTCCTTATTTGCAGATCGCATCCATTTAGACGTCGAACACGCTTTAATGGGCGAAATTGCATTTGTGCCGTGGGATGTGCTGGAAGTTGGCGGACGGAGTATTGGACCAAAGGCGGTTTGGTTGCTTGGATTTGTTTTAGTGATCAATATATTTGTCATTATTTTTGCTTACAAAGAATTAAAAATGAGCTCATTTGATCATGAAATGGCAGTCACGCTCGGCATTCCGATTGTATTGATTCATTATGTATTGATGGGAATGTTGTCATTAACGACCGTTGCATCATTTGATAGTGTTGGTGCCATTTTAGTAGTAGCTATGCTTATTGTACCAAGTGCAACGGCATACTTATGGACAGATCGGCTAAGCGTAATGCTTATATGTAGTGCAATGATTGGTGTGTTGGCATCGATGATCGGTTACATGGGGGCAGCAGCATTCAATGTGTCCATTTCAGGAGCGATTGCAGTGGCGACAGGTGTCCTCTTTTTTATCTCTTTATGGATTGCACCAAAACATGGGTTATTGCGGAAATGGCTAAAAAAATCTCCTGCCTAGGCAGGAGATTTAGTCTTTTATTGCGGAAAGAAATGAATCGATAATACTTACATCATTTGTAACTAAAAAAGCAGGAAGTAACGCTATAATGGTCACGACCGTCGCGTATGAAACGATAACATTTTTCACTATTTTCATCGTGCTCACTTCCTTTTGAATTTATTTTCTTATTTTTCTGTCATTTTGTCAATCTTTTTATTAGCGAAATTTTTGTACGAAAATGGTATAATAACAAAATAGTTGTCTTAAAAAGGGGGGACACGATGCGAATACGAGATTGGGATCGAAATTTACGCATTCGTTTAATTGGGGAGTCACTCGTTGGAGTGACATTTTGGATGATATTTCCTTTTATTGCGATTTATTTTTCTGACATGTTTGGTAGACAAAAAGCGGGCGTATTGCTTGTTATTTCGCAATTATTTTCTGTTATTGCGAATTTGCTTGGCGGGTATTTTGCTGATCGATTTGGAAGAAAAAAAATGATGGTGTTTGCAGCGTATGGACAAGCGCTTGCTTTTTTCTTATTTGCACTATTTAATTCACCGTTATTCTCATCACCGTTGATGAGTTTTATTTGTTTTGCCCTCGTAGGCGTATGCGGCTCGCTTTATTGGCCCGCTAGTCAAGCGATGGTCGCTGATGTCGTTGCTGAAAAAGATCAAAGTCGCGTGTTTGCTGTGTTTTATACAATGAATAATGTCATGGTTGTCATCGGTCCACTACTTGGCGGAATCTTTTATCCAGAATATCGTTTCTTCTTATTCCTAATTGCAGGAACATTTTGTGGGATCGTTGCCATTGTTCTCTCTATTTATTTAGACGAAACTGCACCGATATGGAGAAAAACAACAGGAACATGGTATATGTTTTTTGTTGAGCAGTTAAACAATTATCGTCTCATTGCAAAAGATCGTACATTTCTTTTGTTTATTGTTTCCGGTATTCTTGTAGCACAAACGTTTATGCAATTGGATATTTTAATCCCTGTATATGTGAAAGACGTTGTGTTACAACAAACATTATTTTCTATAGGACAATGGTCGTTTTCGTTGAGTGGAGAGAAAGCGTTTAGTGTCCTTATTGCGGAAAATGGATTGCTTGTTGTTTTATTTACGGTAGCTGTGACAAAATGGATGGAGAATTATAAAGAAAAGTGGGTGTTTGTCTTTTCTTCCCTTTTTTACGGGATTGCTATTTTTCTTTTTGGTCAAACAACATCGTTATGGATTATGATTATTTTAATTGCTGTATTTACACTTGCTGAGCTGATGACAGTCGGCTTACAACAAACATTTGTCGCCAAATTGGCACCTGAGCATATGCGTGGACAATATTTTGCTGCGGCGAGTTTGCGATTTACGCTTGGACGTATGATGGCTCCGCTTGTTTTGACGTTGCCATTTGCGTATCATTGGACGTTTTTTATTTTAATGTTACTTGCGGTATGCAGTGCGTGGTTGTATTCTGTCATGTTTCAAATGATGGAGGAAAAACAAGCATGATTATTCTTATTCGGCACGGAAAGCCTGTTTGTAAAAGAGGCGGATGGATGACGAGAGAACAATTGATCAACTGTTTAAAGGCATACGATGAGGCGATCGTTGATGACAAGCCTCTATCGTATGCTAATGTATAGTCGCTTCTCTTTCTCATATTTTCCCTTTTCTTTTCATACATATGATCGTGTAAATATGAGAAAAAGAGGGGAAATACACGTGAATGAACAAGGGGGATTTCAAAAAGAGACGATGACACGAAGCGAACGCCGAAAGCAAAAACGACCATTTGTTTTTGTATGTTTATTGTTCGTTGTCAGCACATGTGTCGTCGGGATATGGGGAATGGCGAAACAAGAGACGAGCGAGCAAAAAGCCATCGAGCAATTCATTGCAGCGTTGCGTGAAGAAGATATGCATATGTTGCAACAGTTCATCGATGTTCCATTAGAAAATAAGGCATCGCTTTTACCGCTTTTAGCGTATTTGCGTAAACATCCAGAGGGCTATGATCAAATACGAAAAGAGTTAGACCGACAAAAAGATGATCGAGTTTACATAAAAGGATTAACGTCAACTCCGCCGATTTTTTTAATGAAATTGTCGCAAGGAACGTACAAATTTGAGCCCGCGTTATATCACGTCTATGTACAAACGAATGAGAAAGGAGCGCGTATTTTTATTAACAACGATTATGTCGGAGAAACGAATGTGCCGTTAACGAAAGTCGGGACATATGTTCCTGGCTTATACGAAGTGAAGATCGCTACTGATGAACACGAACGAATGGAAATAATATCGCTTTTCGGCGGTGAACGCATTCGGATGATCCATTTTAATTTCCATTAAAAAGATGCAACGATATGTTGCATCTTTTTTCAGAGTTGAAACATATTTTCTTGTTCGTACGTAATATAGTCATCATTTCCATTTAACGAAAAATCATAGTAAAATAAAGGAGCATAGATGATGGGAGGAAAACGATGAAACGACTCATTCGAACGATATGGCGATGGTTTGTATCATGGAACGTCGGCTTATTTAGTGCACTTATTTCATTGTTTGCATTTCGCTTGCCATTTCTTATTTCATTTTTGATCGGAGGAAGTATAGGCATAATGTATTCACTTTACATGAAGAAAAAAGAGGAGAAACATTATGATCGGTTGAAAGATGCGAAAAAAAAGGTGCGGACAATTGGACAAAGTTTGTGGAGAGTTCGTTCGGTTGCGATGTTTTCCAAACTTTCGCGCCTGTACTCCATTTGTCAAAAAATGATTGAAATTGTTGAAAAACAGCCAGATCGACTCGCTATCGCGCAGCCATTTTTTAATACGACATTAGATTCGATTGTTACAGTTATTAATAAATACATTTATTTAATGAGGCAACCGGTGAAAAGTGATGAAATTCGGCAAGCGATTATTGAAGCGGAACAAGCCCTTGATCTCGCGCTGACGAAAGCAGAAAATCAGCTGTTGGACATGCTTGAAGAAGATTTGTTTGATTTACAAACCGAAGTAAAACTTGTGAAACATACGATTACAACTGAAGAGCCTCTTTCTTTATCAACGAAACATACAGTCACAATGATGGAGGAGAAAAAGCATGAACAAAAACGATGAAGTACTTTGGACAAGTTCTGTCGATTCGTTGCTTGCTAACCCATTTGGTGAAGTGACAGAAGTAAGCGAAAAGCCATTATCTCCGCGATTAATTGATCAATTAAAGGAGGAACATCGACAAAAAGCGTTAGCGCTTGCTGAGCAAATTGATCCACGCAACCATCAAGCCATTTTGCAATACGGTGTGGCAGCCCAAGCCGAATTATCGCGCTTTTCTCATTCGATTTTAAATCATGTACAAAAAAAAGATGCAGGACCTGTTGGGGAAGTGATTCATGAACTCATGGCAAAAATGAAAGAAGTCAACGTAGAAGACTTTACGGCGAATAAAAAAAGCTTTTTTGCGCGCATGTTTCAATCCGTCACCCAGTCCGTGCAACAAATTTTATCGAAATACCAAAAGTTAGGTGTCGAAATTGACCGTATTGCTGATCAACTTGAAAAACATCGTCAAATATTATTTCGTGACATGATGATGTTAGAAACGTTATACGAAAAAAACAAAGAATACTTTGATGCCTTAAACATTTACATTGCTGCTGCTGAAGTGAAACTAGAACAACTGCGAACAAAAACAATTCCGGAGTTAGAAAAGAAGGCATTACAGTCACAAAATCAAATGGACGTGCAAGAAGTCAACGATATGATCCAATTTGCTGATCGGCTTGAAAAACGCATACATGATTTAAAATTAAGCCGCCAAATTACGATTCAAACAGCACCGCAAATTCGACTGATCCAACACGTCAATCAAACGCTAGTTGAGCGCATTCAATCGTCGATTTTGACTGCCATTCCACTTTGGAAAAATCAACTTGTTATCGCACTAACGTTGCTTCGACAAAAGAAAGCAGTAGAAGCGCAAAAAGCGGTAACGAAAACGACGAATGAGCTGTTGTTACGCAACTCAGAAATGTTAAAAATCAATACAATTGAAGCAGCAAAAGAAAATGAAGAAGGACTCGTCAGCATCGAAACGTTAAAGAAAACGCAAGAAAATTTGTTAGAAACACTTGAAGAAACATTAAAAATTCAACAAGAAGGACGAATGAAGCGTCAGCAAGTGGAACGCGAGCTTGTTGAAATGGAAGAACAATTAAAACAGAGGCTACTTACACTAAAAAGGGCTGAATAAAATCAGCTCTTTTTTATTGATTTTTTATACCTATTAGGGTATGATTTGTGAGGGAGGTCAGATAACATGATTTACACAATCATCGGGATGTTTGTGTTATATGCGTTATATTATCGTTACGTACCTGTTCGGGGAGTAAAAAGGCTTCAATCTTTACGTACAGATGGACAAGTTACATTGCTCGATGTGCGTGATTATAATGAAGAGGATGGGATCGAAGGGGCGCTTCGTATTCCAATTGCGTACTTTAAACGTCACTACAGAGCAATTCCACACCGTGAAGTTGTTGTCGTTGCCCACAATGAACTAGAGAAAAATGTCGCCATTCGGTTACTTAGACGTTATCATTTTTCAGTACAAGGATATTATATAAAGGAACACGAACATGTACATGAGTTAAATATGGCAAAATGTCACTAACTGTTCAAACTTTATGAAACAATTGTTTGTTATAATACGGTTACACGTATTTGTATATGGAGGGGATATATGATGAGAAAAATCGTCATTGTTGGTGGTGTAGCCGGTGGAGCTTCCGCCGCAGCACGATTACGTCGGTTAAGCGAAAAAGATGAAATTGTTATGTTTGAACGCGGTGAATATATTTCATTTGCAAACTGTGGGCTTCCTTATTACATTGGGGATGTGATTCAAGAGCGAAGCAAGCTACTTGTACAGACGGTTGATGGCATGTCCAAACGATTTCGCATTGATGTGCGCAATTTAAGCGAAGTCACAAGCATTAACCGAGAACGAAAAACGGTAACAGTAAAAAATTTACGAACAAATGAACAATATGAACAACCTTATGACGTTCTTATTTTGTCTCCTGGGGCAAAACCAATTGTACCACCAATTCTTGGCATTGATGAAGCGAAAGCACTTTTTACGTTGCGTAATGTGCCAGATACGGATCGTATTCGTTCATTTGTCGATAACGAAAAGCCGAAACGTGCTGTCGTTATTGGTGGTGGTTTTATCGGTGTAGAAATGGCTGAGAACTTAACCGAGCGTGGTGTGCATGTGACGCTTGTAGAAATGGCGAATCAAGTCATGGCACCGATTGATTACGAGATGGCAGCAATCGTGCATACGCATATGAAAGAATACGGTGTCGATTTAATTTTAGAAGACGGTGTGCAATCGTTTGAAAACGAAGGACGGCGCGTCGTGTTAAAAAGTGGTCGCACAATTGATACAGACATGATTATTTTAGCAATTGGTGTTCAGCCAGAAAGCCAATTGGCAAAAGAGGCAGGACTAGAGCTCGGTTTTCGTGGTGCGATTAAAGTGAATGAGCATTTACAAACGTCTGATCCGAACATTTTTGCAATCGGTGACGCGATTGAAGTAAAAAGCTTTATTCATGGGTTTGAAACATTTGTTCCACTTGCATGGCCGGCAAACCGTCAAGGTCGCCTTGTCGCGGACTACATTAACGGTCGCGACGTGAAATACAACGGAACGCTCGGCACGTCGATTGCTAAAATTTTCGATATGACCGTAGCAGCCACAGGATTGAACGAAAAAATATTAAAGCACCACGGCATCGATTATGAAGTTGTTCACGTTCATCCAATGAGCCATGCGAGCTATTATCCAGGAGCGACTCAAATGACGTTAAAATTAATTTTTGGTCGTCAAGGTCGCATTTACGGAGCACAAGCTGTTGGAAAAGATGGAGTCGACAAGCGCATTGATGTGATTGCGACGGCGATAAAAGGTGGATTAACAGTATACGATTTACCGGATTTAGAATTAGCATACGCTCCGCCGTTTTCATCAGCAAAAGATCCAGTCAATATGGCTGGATATGTAGCATCAAACGTGTTAGATGGTATAGTAGAAACGGTGCAATGGCATGAAATTGATGACATCGTCGCTAACGGCGGGTTGCTCATTGATGTTCGTACACCAAAAGAATTAGAAACAAGAGGGGCGATTCCAGGAAGCATCAACATTCCGCTTGATGATTTGCGCGATCGCCTTCATGAATTGCCGAAAAATCAAACGATTTATGTTACATGTCAAGTCGGTTTGCGTGGATATTTAGCTACTCGCATTTTGAAAGAACATGGCTTTGAAGCAAAAAATTTAGACGGTGGATATAAATTGTATTCGAGTGTAAAGTAGGAGGAATAAATATGTTTGAAAATATTTTACCGACACAAGCAGATGCCTTGCGTCATAAAGCAAATGTCGAAGTGTTAGACGTTCGGGAAGCGCATGAAGTGGCGACAGGAAAAATTCCAAACGCACGCCATATTCCGCTCGGTCAACTATTTGCCCGACTAAACGAACTCGATCCAAACAAAACGTATATTGTCGTTTGCCATTCCGGTGGTCGAAGTGCATTAGCGTGCGAATGGCTATCGGAACGAGGCTTTCATGTGAAAAACATGGTAGGTGGCATGATGAGTTGGGAAGGGGAAGTGGAATAAGACTGGCACGTCGCCAGTCTTATTTTTATTGTAAATATTTTTGTTGAATGCGCAACACTTCGCTCATCAGCTGCTCTCCGATTTGGTGACGAACGCGCTCATACAAAGGATAAAGATGACTTAACCACTCTTTTTTTTGTTCATCGGTCAATTCATGAATATTTACTCGTTTCGTTTGAATGATTTCATGTAGCTGCTTTTCGTTAATAATTTTTGCATGTGTTTTCATCCATGTTGTCGTTTCATCGAGCGCTTCGACAATAATTTGTTGTTGAAATGGTGTTAATCGTTCCCAAAATGCTTCGTTCATTAACACAACATATCCGAGATATCCGTGATTGCTAATGGTCATGTACGGTTGCACTTCATAAAACTTTTTTGAGTAAATGTTAGAAATCGTATTTTCTTGACCATCGACTTGTTTGTAGTACAATTCACGAAATGTATCATGAAAAGGGGTGACTTTCGGGATAGCGCCAAGCAAACGAAACTGTTCTTGGATCACTTCGCTTGGCATCGTTCGAAATCGTAATCCATGAAAATCAGTCGGATGTATGAGCGGGCGGACGCTATTTGTCACTTGTTTGAAACCGTTTTCCCAAAACGCTAGTCCTTTGACATGGAAGGACTGTAACTTTGAGAATAAAATTTGACCGATTTGTCCTTGAAGCGCTTCTTCAACGGCTTGGTCATTTGGAAGGGCAAACGGTAAATCGAGCACTTGCCATTCTGGGATTAGCGACGTTAGCTTTGAATAGGCAGGGGCGATCATTTCTACCTTGCCCTGCTTTAATGCGTTCAATTCTTCTTCATCTGTAAACAGTGTTGCATTCGCATATATCTCGACTTTTATTTTCCCATTTGACTTTTCTGTTACGAGCGACGCAAATTTTTGCGCTGCTAATCCTTTCGGTGTATGTTCGGCGACAACATGACTGAACCGAATAGTTAGTTGATCTTCAAGTCCTTCTTGCTCGTCGTCGTACGGGAGAGAAGATGTTGATGAAAACGAAGGAACGAGCCAATACAGCCAAAAAATGATTATGGCAATCGAGAAAACACCCCATTTTACATTCTTCATCTTTATCACCGCTCGTTGTGTTGTATAATTAATTATACATTATACAAGAAAATGCTGAATGGATGAACAATAAATGAAAAAGTTGTCGATTAGATGGAAAATTTTAATGTTATGTACAGTCATCGTCCTTGTGAGTATCGGAGTCGGAAGTGCCATCGTCATTAGTCACGTCATTCAATTAAAAGAACAGTCACTTAGTGAACGATCCCTCTTGATCGCTCGAACAGTAGCGCAAATACCAGAAGTAAAAAAACATGTACAACAAAAAGAAGGATGGACTATCATTCAACCGATTGTCGAAAACATCCGAACAATTTATCATGCAAATTATATTGTTGTCATGAACATGGAGCGTGTTCGTTACGCTCATCCGTCTTACGATAAACTCGGTACAGTTTCTTACGGTGAAGATGAAATTGAAGCATTTACGGAGCATACGTACATTTCGAAAGCAAAAGGAGAATTAGGCGTTTCCGTACGGGCGTTCACTCCGATCATGAGTGAAGAACACCAACAAGTAGGAGTCGTTGTTGTTGGGAATGTATTGCCATCTATAAAAGAAATATTGAAAGATTTTCAGAGAGAAATTGCTTGGACGTTGGTGATTACGATTAGCTGTGGCGTCGTTGGCTCGCTCTTGTTAGCGAATCATTTAAAAGAAGAGATGTTTCAGCTTGAACCGCATGAGCTAGCGCGATTGCTCGTTGAGCGAACAGCGACGTTTCATGCGATGTATGAAGGTGTCATCGCAATCGATAAAAAAGAACGGATTACGATTTTTAACGAACGTGCAAAGCAAATGATGGGAGTAAGCGGGGAAGTTATCGGCGAGTATATTCGCGACGTCATCCCTGATACGCGTCTGCCGGAAGTTTTATATACGAAAAAAGCAGTATATCAACAAGAAATTATCGTCGGTAATCAGTTGATCGTCAGCAATCGTATTCCGATCGAAGTCGGTGGTGAAATTGTAGGAGCGGTCGCAATTTTCCAAGATCGAACAGAAGTCGCCAAAATGGCCGAAGAGTTAACAGGGGTGAGAGCTTTTATTGAGGCGCTCAGAGTTCAAAACCACGAGTATATGAATAAATTACATACAATTGCTGGGCTCATTCAACTCGGTAAGACGCGAGAAGCACTCGCTTACGTATTTGAAGAAAGAGAAGAGCAGGAAGCTTTTATGCATTTTTTGCGCACGCGTATTCATGATGAAAGCGTTGCGGGTTTACTTTTAAGCAAAGTGTCGCGGGCAAAAGAAATCGGGATTACATTCATGATCGATCGCTCCAGTGCGTTATTTTCCTTCCCACCGCGATTAGATCGCCATGATTTTGTCGTTTTACTTGGCAATTTGATTGAAAATGCTTTTGATGCATGCTTGGCGACGGAGCGAGAAGAAAAATTTGTCGAGTTATGGATCGGAGAACAGGAAGATAGCTGGACGATCGTAATAGAAGATAACGGAATCGGGATAAAGGAAGAAGAAAAAGCGCGTCTATTTGATTACGGGTATACAACAAAAAAAGGGAATCATCAAGGTATCGGGATGCATCTTATTTATAACATTTTGAGAAAAAGTCACGGCGACATAAATATTGAATCAAGTTGGCAAATAGGGACGACGATTACCGTTTTATTTTCAAGATATAAGGGGGGATGATGCATGATTCGCGTGCTGTTAGTAGAGGATGATCCGATGGTTCAACAAATTAATAAGCAATTTGTGGCTCAAGTGGATGGAGTTTCGGTCGTCGGGACGGCTGTCAACGGCGAAGATGCGTTAGAAAAGTTAGAGAAGTTGCGCCCAGATTTAATTTTGCTTGATGTATATATGCCGAAATTAGATGGTGTACAGACGATTCGTTTATTTCGCGAGTGCGGTTACGAAGTCGATGTCATTATCGTGTCAGCAGCTAGCGATGCAGAAACGATTCAAACGATGTTGCGCAACGGGGCAGTTGACTATATTATTAAACCGTTTCAGTTCGAGAGGTTAAAACAAGCAATTGAGCGATACCAATCGTTACGGAAAACGTTAAAAGATAAACATGTGACGCAACAACAAATTGACGAGTGGATGTATAAGCCGACGCAAGTACAACAAGTGAGTTTGCCAAAAGGATTAAATGAGACAACGCTTCGACAAATTGAACAATATATGTCTAAAACAACGGTTGCTCAGTCGGCTGATGAAGTGGCGGAAGCGATCGGTATCGCACGAGTCACAGCGAGGCGTTACTTAGAATATTTAGATAGTATCGGTGAAGTAGAGAAAGAAGTACAGTACGGGACGATCGGTCGCCCGATTCACCGCTATCGAAGACCAAAAAGAACAAAATGATCAATATGTTCAAAATATTCCTTCCTTTCATTGAAAGCGATATCATTAAAATCGTAATTAGTGATAGGGGGGAATTTTTCATGAGGAAAATGAGCTTTTTGCTTGTGCTTGTTTTGCTAGTTGGGGGGTTGTTCGCTTGTAGTAACTCGCAATCGACGAGTACAAGTACAAACAAGACAGAAGAAAAGAAAGAGGAAGCTGCGAGTGAGCCGATCGTTATTAAATTTTCACATGTTACTGCTCCAGATAGTCCGAAAGGAAAAGCGGCAGACTTGTTCAAGCAGCTTGTTGAAGAGAGAACAAACGGAAAAGTGAAAGTAGAAGTGTACCCATCGAGCCAATTGTTCGACGATGACAAAGCAATTCAAGAGTTGCCACGCAACACCGTGCAGTTAATCGCGCCGTCGACGACAAAGCTCGTCAGCTACGATCCAGCTTTCCAAATCGTTGATATGCCGTTTTTGTTCACGAGCGATGAAGCTGTGTATAAATTTTGGGACGGTGAAGGTGGACAAATTTTATCGCAAAAGCTAGAAAAATATAACATTAAAGTGTTGGCAATGTGGGCGAATGGAGAAAAGCATTTTACTAACTCTAAACGTCCGTTGAAAAAACCAGAAGACTTTAAAGGATTAAAGTTCCGCACACAAACAGGAAAAGTGCTTGATGAACAATTTGCCGCGTTAGGTGCATCTGCGGTGCCAATGGGATTTTCTGAAGTGTATGTTGCATTGCAGCAAGGTACAGTAGACGGACAAGAAAACACGTTTAACAACATTGATACGCAAGGATATGCAGAAGTACAAAAATATTTAACGGTATCAGGACACGGTCGTTTAGACTACCTTTTATTGACGAATACGAAGTTTTGGGATAGCCTTCCAGAAGACGTTCGTAAAACGTTAGAAGAAGTCATCGCAGAAGTGACTGAGCAACAAAGAAAATGGTCTGAAGAGTTAAACAGAGAGTCGTATGAAAAATTGAAAGCAAGCGGAATGGAAGTGTACGAGTTAACAAAAGAAGATATTGAAGCATTCCAAAAAGCTATGCAGCCAGTGTACGATAAATTTGCAGATAGCATCGGTCAAGACTTGATCGAATTAGCGAAAAAAGCAAATGAATAACGAATTGGCACAACCTGGAGTTTTCCAGGTTGTTTCTATAAGAGGAGGGGCGAACGTGCAAAAATTGAAGCATGTTGTTGAAGCGCTAGAAGATTGGATTGCCGGTTTATTTATTGTTGGTGGACTGTTTCTTATTTTGTTAGGTGTCGTTATGCGTTACGTGTTTAATTCGCCTTTAAGTTTTGTAGAAGAATATGCAGGATATATGGTCGTGTGGGGAACGATGATCGGCGCGGTCGTCGCATTACGAGATAACCATCACATTCGTATCGATATGTTTTATCGTTTACTTCCAGAGCGAGTAAAAAAAGCTGTTGACATATTTGCTAACGTTGTTGGGCTCATCTTCGCATTATTTCTCGTTGTTTATGGCGTAAAAGGTATTTTTTTAGATGAGTTCAGCGCTTATCAAATGGGCATTGTTTCAATTGGTGAAGGAGTAGAGTTGTGGAAAGTGTATATGGTCATGCCGCTGATGGGAGTATGGATGTTATTTCGTTTTATCGTTCGTCTCGTTCGTGTATCGAAAGGGTTACCAGAATCTGATTATGAACATAAAGGTGTGGAACAAGTATGATGACTATTGGATTGTTTGTCGTATTTATATTGTTAATGTTACTCCGAGTTCCTGTTGCGTTTGCATTAGCTTTATCCGCCCTTTTATTTTTACCTTTTCTTAATTTCCATTATGAGAGTGCAGTTGTTGAAATTTTCTCTGCACTTAACCATACGTCGTTAATGGCTATTCCGGGGTTTGTGTTTGCAGGTATTATTTTAGCACGAGGAGGAATTTCAAAATATTTAATTGATGGATTGCGTGCGTGGGTTGGTCATTTACCGGGTGGAATGGCGGTTGTGACCGTGCTAGCTTGCGCCATTTTTGCCGCCATTTCTGGTTCGAGCCCGGCTACTGCTGCTGCGATCGGTTCGATTATGATTCCTGCTATGGTACAAGCTGGATATAGTAAAAAGTATGCAATGGGACTTGTTGCTGCTGCCGGGACACTTGGAATTCTAATACCACCTAGCATCCCTCTCATCATGTATGGGTATGTTGCAGAAAATAAGGCAACGATTAATAAATTATTTATGGCTGGGATCATTCCAGGTCTTTGTTTAACGGCAATTATTATCATTTCTGCGATCGTATATGCAAAAAGGAACGGATTCGGGTACGGACAAAAGGCAACATGGTCGGAAAGGTGGGTATTAACGTGGAAGGCAATTCCAGGTGGACTCATGCCGATTTTAATTCTCGGTTCGATTTACACAGGAATGGCGACACCGACGGAATCTTCTGTGATCGCGAGCGCGTACGCGGTAATCGTGTCGCTCCTTATTTATCGTGAGTTAAAGTGGGGAGATTGGCGTCCGATTTTACGAGAAACGGTTCATATTAGTTCGATGATTTTTATGATCATTGCATCTGCCATTTTATTCAAACAATATTTAACGTTGGCTCAAGTACCACAAGCGATCGCACAGTGGATTATTGATCATGAATTTAACAAATGGATGTTTATTTTACTTGTAAACTTACTTTTCTTTGTGCTCGGTACGTTTTTAGAGGCGATTGCGATCATTTTAATTACGCTACCGATTTTCTTACCAGTACTTGATAGCCTAGGTATTAACGCGTATCACTTTGCTATCATTATGACCGTCAATTTAGAAATTGCCATGATTACACCGCCTGTCGGTTTAAACTTGTTTGTCGTGAGCGGTATTACAAAAGAGCCTCTTGAAAAAGTCATTCGCGCCATTGTACCGTTTTTACTCATTATGCTTATTCAACTCGTTTTAATTATCATTTGGGAAGACTTATCAACGTTCCTTATCCGTTAAACCTCTCTTCAAACGATAGAGAGGTTTTTCTTTTTTAATTGTTTATTGTACGATAAAATACATGTTTTTTCATTTAAAAATATGTTTGATCACGTGACGTTCCAAATTGTATTGTTAGCTTCTGGGTTTTTATTAGATACCATTGGATTAGAAAATATGGTCGTTTTGTTTGGATTTTTATCACTTTTGTTAATGATGTACACGATGTTTCGTAAAAAAGAAGAGTTAAAAAGCGAAGGAGCATAAATACCTTCGCTTTTAACCAATAATAATGCGTTCTTTTGGATAATGATACGATTCTTTTTGTTTGTTACCACGGATAAGAAACAAAAATGATAAAATACCAATTCGTCCGATAAACATTAAGACGGTAATAACTAGCTTCCCAAATGTACTTAGTTGTGACGTGATGCCCATGGATAAACCTGTTGTTCCAAAGGCAGAGCATACTTCAAAGACAATTTCCGTCATTGTAAAAGGCTCTGAAAAAGAAAGAAATACAACAGCTAAAAAGCAAAGAATGGAAGCTGTTCCGAACACGATAAACGATTTTAATATATCTTCATGATGAATTTCTCGTTGAAACACTTTAATCGAGTTTTTCCCTTTTGCATAAAAGAAAATGGTTAATATCATAATGGCAAATGTTGTTGTTCGAATCCCTCCCCCTACACTACTTGGAGAGGCACCGATAAACATGAGTGCACTTAAAACAAGTAACGTCGGTTCAGAAAAGTCGGCGACATTCATCGTTGCTAGTCCACCATTGCGAGAAGAAATCGATTGAAATAACGCATAAAAAAGTGATTCATGCCATGTTTTATTAGCAAAAAATTGATTCCATTCGATCAATAAAATCGCCCATGCTCCAAATAAAACGAGTAGAAAAAATGTGACGGTCGTCAATTTTGTGAAAAGTGAAAAGCGATATTGTTGCTTTTGACGATAAAATAAAAATTCCTTTATTTCGATGAGCACAGGAAAACCAATGGCTCCTAACACAAGCAAAATCATATGTATTGTTTGGACAAAATAATCGTCAGCAAATGGGATAAGCGATTGTCCTGTAATATCAAATCCAGCGTTTGTTGTTGCGCTCACAGATGCGAAGAAGCCTTGAAAAAACGCCTCTTGCCATGATGAAAAGTAGCGAAGAAAATATATGCCCAAAATGATCGCGCCAATCAGTTCAATAGCGATAATGAGCGTTAAAATTTCTTTCATTAACTTCACTAAACCAGCAAATGTTGATTGATTTTGATCCGTCATAATAAGTTGACGTTCGCGAAACCCGATTTTTTTTCCAAACATCAGCCAAATAAATGTACCAAGTGCCATAATGCCAATGCCGCCAAATTGGAGAATAAAAGCTAATACAAATATACCGGGTGTATTAAAAGTATGCGCTGTTGATACGACAGTTAGCCCGGTTACACTAATAGCACTTACAGCAGTAAATAATGCATCAACAAAGCTCAGTTTCACACCGGGTTGATGGAAAAAAGGCAGCCATAGTAACAGTGTGGATACGCAAACAGCTACAAAGTAAAACAAAACAATAAGCTGAACGGTAGATAGACGGGATAATTTTCGAGACTTCACAGCTTTACTCCCTCACATGTTTTCGTTTTGAACATATTTTGATTTTGGCAAATGGTGAAAAGGAATGCAAGTATGTTTTTTGATCAAGAAATATTTGTATTTACAAAACTTTTTGTTTTTTTATAATGATAACTAACCGATGATAAGAAAGGTTGGGATATATGTCAACGCGTATAAAAGGATTATGGATGGTTGTCATTGCAGCGACAATGTGGGGGCTTTCTGGTACAGCTGCACAATGGGTGTTTCAACAAAAACATATAACAACAGAATGGCTTGTTTTTGTTCGGATGATTGTTTCGGGTTTTTGTTTGTTAGTTTTTGCATCGTTTTGCGGTATTCCTTTATTTCACATTTGGCGTGAGCGAAATAGTCGGTTGTTGCTCATTTTATTTAGTTTCGTTGGCATGCTTGGAGTGCAATATACGTATTTTTTGTCTATTGCACATGGCAACGCTGCAGCTGCAACGTTATTACAATATTTAGCTCCTATTTACATCATCTTATATTTTTTGATACGTGAACGAAAACATCCGTCTGTTTCTACTTGGGGTGCACTCATTTTAGCTATTTGTGGTACATTTTTGTTGTTAACAAATGGAAAAATAGGGACACTAAGCATTTCTTTTCCTGCATTTTTGTGGGGAGTTGTATCGGGCATACTTTTAGCTTTTTATACGATTTGTTCAGCAAAACTACTAAAAAAATGGAACTCACTTATTATCGTCGGTTGGGCGATGGTAATTGGAGGAGTTGTTATGATACCGATCGTACATTCGTTTTCCGAACCATTTGGCACGCTAGATTTTCCAACGATTGTTTTGATTTTATTTATTGTCGTATGTGGAACGTTGCTTGCTTTTTTGCTGTTTATTGAAAGTATTCGGCATTTATCTCCGACAGAATCAAGTATTTTATCTAGTGTAGAGCCTTTGTCAGCCATTGCTGCGTCCGTTTTGTTTTTACACGTATCGTTCGGCTTTTTTCAAACACTTGGAAGCTTATTCATTATTGTGACAGTGATTCTTTTAGGAAAACAAAAAATAGCATCCTCTTCGTAAAAAATAGATGTTTGTTTGTTCTTCATTTGATAAAATAGTGTTGCTCATCGATTCACAAAATGGAGGGGACAATCGTGAAAACGCGTGGAAAAATTGTAGCTGTATACATTCTTACTGTTTTTTTATTAGTTGGACTTATTAACGGTATCATTTATGTTCAATTTCAATCATTGATTGCGAACAAAGTAATGACGACGAACGCTCAACTTGCTTTGCAACTAATTGATGCCAAATTTGCAGGGGCGTGGCAAAACAAAGACGGTTCGCTATATAAAGGGGATGTAAAAATTAACGATAATGAAGAGATTATTGACTACATAAAGGAAGTCGTTGGTGCCGACAGTACTATTTTTCTGAACGATGAACGTGTGGCAACAACGGTAATGAAAGACGATCAAAGACAAATAGGGACGAAAGCTGATCCGAAAGTTGTACAGGAAGTTATAAAAAAACAAAATCGCTATATCGGTGAAGCGGACGTGCTTGGGGAACCGTATGTAACAAGTTATTTGCCAATGAAGAACGAGCGTGGCGAAGTGATTGGCATGTTTTTTATCGGCATGCCAAAACAAATCGTCAATCAAGAGATTAATAGCGTCATTGTCAAAGTGATTGCCATTTCTGTGTTGTTTGTCATTGTAGGGATTATTGCCTATCACTTATTTATTTCGATGCGAATCATGAAACCGTTACATATTGCAAAACAACATCTTGAACAAATAGCTAGCGGTGACTTTAGTAAGCCATTGCCTGAAAAACTTCTTGAAGCAAAAGATGAGTTTGGTGAAATGGCACGCGCGCTTTCTAAAACAAAACAAGCGCTTCGGGATATGGCTATTCATATTCAAATGCAAGCAGATGCGATTGATCAACAATCGAGTGCCCTATCTGCTACTTCACAACAAATGTCTGCCTCTACTGAAGAAGTGGCGGCAACGATGGAGCAAGTATCACAAGGAGCAGCAGCACAAGCGAACGATTTGGCTGATATGACGCATTCACTTTCTTATTTAACCGAAAAAGTTGAACGTGTATATGTAGAGCTTGCAAATGTAAAGCAAGAAGCACTTCGTACGTCTGAACGAGCAGATATCGGAAAAAAAGAAATGGATGTATTAATAGCCTCTATTGATCAAATTAAACGCGCGTTTGAAACGGTAACAAACCATGTTCAAACATTAACGGCATCCGTGCAAAAAATAAGTGGCATTACCGAAATGATTTCGACGATTTCGGATCAAACTAACTTATTAGCTTTAAATGCTGCCATTGAGGCAGCACGTGCTGGAGAAGCAGGGAAAGGATTTGCGGTTGTTGCGGATGAAGTGCGTAAATTAGCTGAACAGTCGAAATCATTTACAGAAGACATTGTTCAACTCATTACATCAATTAGCAAAAATACAGATGATGTCATTTATACATCAAGTGAAGTGCACCTCTTTATTAAAGACCAAGCGAATGCTGTTGAAAAAACAGTACGTTCATTTGCTGATATTTTAACATCCATTAGCCATATTGCACCTCTTATTGTTTCAACTGAACAAGCGATGGATGAAATCGTGAAAGAAAAGGATAAGGTTATCGTTCGCATTGAACAAATTAGTGCAGTAGCTGAAGAAAATTCAGCGGCAACAGAAGAAGTCACCGCTTCATCTGAAGAATTAACTGCATCAGCCCAAGAAGTAGCCGCAACGGCTCAACGGCTGTATGATATTGCAGAAAAAATGAAAGAAACGACTAATCGATTTATTGTATAAAAGCGACAGGCAACCTGTCGCTTCAAAGTGTTGAAAAAGTGGAGTGTCAAGAAAAAAGTTCACGAAAGACGTGGGCTTTTTCTTTCTTTAGATTGTCGAATTTTTAAAATACCTTAACTTAAGGAAGATAAACTCACAAATATGCAACCTCTTACCGATGTGAGCTACCTAAAATATACAATTGAAAAACGGTTTTGCCCTTGACAAAATCGTTTTTCAACATGATACAACGGGAGTGAAACGAATGTATGCGTTAGAAATGATCAATATTACAAAAGAGTTTCTCGGTGTGAAAGCACTTGATCGTGTCAGTTTCAAAGTGAAAAAAGGAGAAATTCATGCGCTTTGTGGTGAAAATGGCGCGGGAAAATCAACGTTGATGAAAGTGTTAAGCGGACTTTATCCAGTCGGAACGTATTCAGGTGAAATTCGCATTGACGGACAACCGATGGAGTTTCACAACATTGTCGATGCCGAGAAAGCAGGAATTGCGATTATCCACCAAGAACTTGCACTCGTTAAAGAGATGACAATTGGTGAAAATATTTTTCTCGGTCGTGAACCGAGAAAATTTGGCGTCATTCAATGGGATCAATTATATTATGAGGCAGAAACATGGTTAAAGAAAGTGGGACTAACGATTTCTCCACAAACAAAAATCCACTCACTTGGTATTGGACAACAGCAGTTAGTTGAAATTGCTAAAGCGCTAGCCAAACAAGCAAATATTTTAATTTTAGATGAACCTACCGCAGCGTTAACAGAAAGTGAAGTTGAAATTTTAATGGGCATTTTAGAACAGCTACGAGCACAAGGGGTTGCATGTATTTATATTTCTCATAAAATGCCAGAAGTATTTCGACTTGCTGATTCGATTACCGTACTGCGCGATGGAAAGTCAATTGCGACGCTTTCACGTGCAGAAACGAACGAGGATGAAGTTGTCGCGCTCATGGTTGGGCGTGAGTTGAAAGAGCGTTATCCGTACGTCAAAAAAACGCTAGGTCATGTCGTATTAGAAGTGAAAAACTACTCTGTTTGGCATAAAGAAAAGCCGATGAAAATCAACGACAGTATCCATATAACTGTTCGCGCTGGGGAAATTGTTGGCATTGCAGGATTGATGGGGGCAGGACGAACGGAACTCGCGATGAGTTTATTCGGTGCATACGAAGGAAAAGCAGAAGGGCAAGTGTGGTTGGAAGGGAAACAAGTGCACATTCGTTCGGTGCAAGATGCGATTCGATCAGGTATTGCACTCGTCACAGAAGACCGCAAAAGGTTGGGGCTTGTACTTGGAATGGATGTGAAAACAAATACGACATTAGCTAGCTTAAAAAATATTAGCCGCTTACAAGTGATCAATCAAAATGAAGAATTAAAGTGGAGCCAAAAATATGTCGATGAACTAAAAACGAAGACAGCATCTTTAGAAACAGCTGTCGGTACGTTATCTGGAGGGAATCAGCAAAAAGTTGTATTGGCGAAATGGTTAATGGCGAAACCAAAACTTTTAATATTAGACGAGCCGACGCGCGGTATTGATGTTGGAGCAAAATATGAAATTTATCACTTAATGAATAAATTAGCAAAAGAAGGCGTTGCTATCATGATGATTTCTTCTGAACTTCCAGAAATTTTAGGAATGAGCGACCGCATTTATGTTATGCGTGAAGGGAGAATCGTGAAACAATTGTCGCACGATGAAGCAACACAAGAAAATATTATGATGGCAGCGACAGGAGGGGAATGAGTTATGGAAATAAAGGCAGTCATCGAGCAGCAACCGAAAAAGAAAAATGTATTTGGCAAAATAGATATTCGTGCTTATACGATGATCGGTGCACTCATTGCTATTTGGATTTTCTTTGGTATGTTAAATGAGACATTTTTGAGTGCCCGCAATTTATCGAACTTATTTACACAAATGTCGGTTACAGCTATTTTAGCCATTGGTATGGTGCTTGTCATTGTTGCAGGACATATTGATCTTTCCGTCGGTTCGATTGTCGGTCTTACAGGTGGTGTTGCAGCCATTTTAAGCAACTGGATGGGGATGCCGACATCTGTCGTCATTTTATGTACGTTGCTTGCAGGTGCACTTGTCGGACTTGTGCAAGGTTGGTTAGTTGCTTATCGAGCCATTCCTGCGTTTATCGTTACGTTAGGTGGAATGATGATTTTCCGCGGAGCATTAATGGGAATCACAAAGTCAACAACCATTCCAATTTTTGATGCGCAGTTTATTGCTTTAGGAAGCGCATATTTTACAGATGTTTTTGGTATTATACTTGCGGCGATGGCCGTCGTTGCGCTATTTGTTTCAACGTTTCGCAAGCGAAAATCGCGCCAACAATACGGCTTCACTGTTTCGCCATTACCTTTTGAACTAACAAAATTATTCGTTATTAGTGCACTTATTTTAGTATTTGTTGTTACAATGAACAGTTATAAAGGAATTCCGTTTCCGATTATTTTTGTCATTGCCTTGGCGCTTATTTTCTCATTCATTGCGACAAAAACAACGTTTGGTCGTCACGTATACGCCATCGGAGGAAACGTGGAAGCCGCTCGGTTATCTGGAATTAACATCCAACGTCATACGATGATGTTGTTTGTTTTTACGGGATTGCTTTCTGCTATCGCTGCACTCGTTTTAACAGCGCGTTTATCATCGGCAACGATTTCAGCGGGACAAATGTACGAGCTAGATGCCATTGCTGCCTGCGTCATCGGTGGAACATCCTTAATGGGCGGATCTGGTACAATTATCGGTGCGATCATCGGTGCCATGGTCATGACATCGCTTGATAATGGGATGTCATTGCTAGGTATGGAAACATTTTGGCAATACATTGTAAAAGGAAGTATTTTAATTTTAGCCGTTTGGATCGATATTGCTAGCCGAAAGCGGAAAACAAATTAAAAAAATAAAAAAGCTGATCGTCACTTCACCGACGATCAGTTTTTTATTGCTAAAAATATTCAATACCAGCTCCTTTTTGTATAATGAGCTTGGAGGGATTTTTGTGCAAATACATACAGTTATTTTACGATACTTAGAAATGGAATTAAAATCGCCGTTTACAACAAGCTTTGGGACGATGAAAATGCGCCCGATTTTATTAGTTGAAGTCATAGATCAAGATGGTGTGCGCGGCTGGGGAGAAGGCGTTGCGTTTTCTGCTCCGTGGTATACAGAAGAAACGATCGAGACGACGTGGCATATGCTTGAAGCATTTTTAATTCCGCTTCTTTTTCAAGCACCTGTTTATCATCCGAATGAGCTGCACGCCCGATTTTCGATGATTCGCCGCAATTATATGGCAAAAGCAGCACTTGAAGGAGCCGTTTGGGATGCATTTGCGAAACGGCATCACATGCCATTACACGTTGCGTTAGGCGGTGAAAAACAAGAAGTGGACGTGGGTGTCAGCATTGGCATTCAGTCCATAACAAATACATTAAAACGGATCGAACAGGCGCTTGCGGAAGGGTATTGGCGTGTGAAAATAAAAATTAAGCCAGGATGGGATGTAGATGTTGTTCGAGAGATTCGTCACCATTTTCCGCATGTTCCGCTAATGGTAGATGCAAACTCTGCTTACTCGTTACACGACATCGATCGCTTACAAGCGCTCGATGACTATGAGTTGCTTATGATTGAACAGCCGCTTGCTGTAGATGACATCGTTGATCATGCGAAATTACAAGCAAAGCTAAACACACCGATTTGTTTAGATGAAAGCATATGTTCATACGAAGATGCCAAAAGAGCAATTGAATTGCAAAGTTGCCGAATCATCAATATAAAAATTGGCCGAGTAGGTGGATTAACGGAAGCGAAACGCATTCATGATTTATGCCAAAAACATCATATTCCTGTATGGTGCGGCGGCATGTTAGAAGGTGGAGTCGGACGAGCACATAGCATCGCTTTAGCAACACTTCCGCATTTTTCTTTGCCAAGTGATACCGCTGCGTCCGCAAATTATTGGGACCGTGATTTCATTGATCCAGAAGTTACCGTTCATCATGGACGCATTTTCGTTTCGAAACAGTTCGGTATAGGCTATGAAGTGAATATGAAGGAAGTCGAAAGGCGTGTCGTTCGTTCAAAAGTATATAACCGTGTGAAAGGATGAGGATATGTTTGACCCGACGATTTTTGATAATTTAAAAACGGTGGTAGAAGGAGCGATATATGATTTAGATGTAAGCGATGGGCTTATTACAGTCGTAGATCGTTCTGATGTTGTCGACTTAGCGAAATTTACGCGCGCATATGCGCTTTCTTTTCAATTGCGTCATGCGCATGAAGTGACGTGCACCATTTCGCTTGAAATGACGCTTCAACATATTGCAAACGAGTTGTTACACGAAGATGTCACGAACGCAGGTTGCACCGTGACGGTTTCGTTTTCTTTTTCAGCTACACATGTCGATTGCCGAGACGTAGAACAGGCGCTAAAGCACATTTGGGGGGAACAGCGCACAGTTATACAAACGTTAACGTATACATACCCAAAACATGAACGATATACTCATCAAGTGACGATTGATTTCGAACGTACGATTAACGAAAGCCATGTTGATGATTTATTACAGATGATTCCATATATCATTCGTTCGCTGGAACAGTTGCTTTTGTATGCTGAACAAAAATAATTGAAGGAATGTGATATTCCAAGTATGATAGAAGTGAAAATGATTATATTTATCATACTTGGAGTGTTGCTGAATGAAAAAAGTATATTTTTGTAAAAAGAATAAATTCGCAACGAAAACGTTGTATCAATTTTTAAAACAAACGTTCAAACATGTGAAAGTGAAGCGGAAAGATTGCATCGGCAAATGCAAAATGTGCAAACATTGTCCGTTCGTTTTAATTGACGGAGAAGCTGTAAAAGCGGCGACAACGGACGAACTGTATGATCGTATTTCTTATGAAATGACAAAACAATGGTGGACGTTTCGGGAAAAATAAGCAGGAATTTTTTTGTTTTTGTTTAATTTCATGTGTGAAAGGGGAGAGAACGATGTGGTCAGAAGTGAAAAACGTTTTATCTCGCATGATGTCCTCACTTGCTTTTGAAACATGGATTGAAGGAACGACAGCAACGATGGAAGAACATACAGTCACTATTCATTGCACAAACCCAATGCAAAAAAGTTGGATTGAAACGTTGTATATGCCTTACATTGAACAAGCGATCGAAAAAGTTTGCGGAAAACGGGTGGTTGTCAAGTTAGAGGCACCCCATGAACTCTCTAACGAGCAATTTATGCGTATGTGGAACTACATGATTACCCTCGAAAAACAAACGTGGAACCTCGAAGCGCGCGTCACAAAAGTGGAACGGCAAATGGAAGAAATAGAAAAAGAGGTGGCACAACTGCGTGAACGTACCGACTTTCTTGAACGACTACTCGCAACCGATGAACAACCCGTGTCGAAGACGTATATTCATTAAAAAAGGTGTTCCAGCGAGCGGAACACCTTAATTCATTAACATTTTTTATAATGTACAGTCATACATAATTTTCCACAACAAATAGAACCGCCAGATCCTCCTAAACAGCGAATCGATACTTTACGTAAACTATTAAATGTCTTTGAAAATGATTGCCCTTCCTTTAATGTAGCAATTAATGTTTGATTAACGCGTACTTCGACACCATCACAACTATTTTCAACTAATACAGTTACTGTTCCAAACGGTTTAATAACATCCCCATCTGCTTCCCAAATCGTATGATCTGTACTATCACATGAAAACTCCCAATTTTGACAAACTTCATCCGTCACAATTGGACGGTCTGGACAACATCCTCCACAGCTCATTGTATCCGCTCCTTCTCGTCTTTTATTAGAAGAATCATCTTCCTTTATATACAATGCAAAAAAACGAAAACGTGTATAGGATTTTGTCCTTTGTTTTGCACCTATTTTTGTTACATTTTTTCACCGTACGCCTATGCACGAATATACATCGACACATAGTATGATATATCGAATGAAAAGGAGGGAGTGGCACGTGGAGAAGCATTGTATTCATGTAGAAAAAGTGTTTGACTGGGTTGCGCGATCGGTAAAATTGACAAAAAAGGAAACGTTGACAGAACCTATTGTGAAGAACGATATTTGTGTTGACATTTGTATACCTTGTAGAAAAAAAAAACGATCGTATGGTCAGCGGAAGAAAGCGTGCAAGCGTTTGGAACGGTGACCGTCGTATATGAGCAAGGGTGCGGACAAAAAATGGACGTCTTTATAAATGGAGAATTTGTTTTCTCGTTGCAAGAAGGAGAATCACGCTCAGTGACAATGTCACATTTACATGACGTTCAAGTTGAGTGTGAAGGAGATGGCACGACGTGCGTCGGACGTGTATGTATTCAACTTCATCAACAGCTCCATCGTATGAACGATTGTGAACATATTTGTTGCATATTGACTGATGCATGCGGACAGCCGATTGAACCAGAACAGATGACTTGTCGCATACTTGATGAACGTCAGACGGTGCATGTCACGTTGCCGAATGAAAAACATGTGAATTTACAGCGAGTATATGTTCTCATCGAGGCGTTTGTTGTGGTGCAATGCATCCGAAAAGACGGAACGGTATGGAAGACAAAACCGATTTCATTAGCAACGGTCGAAGACGTGTTATTATGTGCCCCATCAGAGACCGCCGTCGTTTGTGAAACGGTTGTAGCTGACTGTAAAGCGGTGCTTCTTTCAACAACGTGTCCACAAATATTTATTTCTGTTCATCTTTGTCAACATGTTCAAGCGCTTGGGCGTGTGAAAATGGAATTAGAAGGAACGATATGTCTACCGCGTGTCGAACAACAAGTAAACATATGTCCACAACATGTTCATATACCAAGTTGCCCGATATAAAAAGAGAGCGACGCGTGAAGCGAAGCTCTCTTATAGCGAAAAGCCAAATATGCCCGAAATAAAACAACTGTTTACGATCCATGTGTCGTTTCCTTTTGTTAGACGTACTGTTCCTTTCCCAACTGCATCAACGTTGACGTTTTGTACATTGTTAAACTGTCCAGTAGCTAGTGTGTCGACATCTACCGTCTGACCTTGAATACGTTGTAAAAAGCTTGTAATTGAACGTTCGCAACAATCGCACATTTCGTCAATGGCGGGAAGGGAGATCGTTTTTAGCACATCTCCTCTCACCCCAACGATATTACGAATCGGAAAAGCGGCAGAACGTCTATTTTGTCCACTTCCAGGAATCGTACCCGTGACGATCAAGTCGTTTTCGATCGCACTGACTATAAAATTATTATTTCCTTGCCCTAGTCCTGTTTGATCTAGTGTTGCAATATCGACTTTTTTTCCGTTTAGCTGTGCTAATACATCTTTCATTCCTTCGACACAGCATGGGCATTCATCGCGCTGTGGTGGTGTCGGTTTATGACGCGTTGGTGCACAACAACATTTTTTCATCGCTTCTTCCGCCCCTCTACTTTATTGTATGAACGAAAGAGGAAGAAGGTGTGGACGGGTCGTTATAAAAACGGGTTGCGCCATTCGATAAGTAGCTATAGGACAAATTCAGCCCCAAATTCTTGCGCTGTTTTTGCGTAATGTTCAACTTGTTTTACGAACTGTTCAAACGATTGAATCGTATGTAAATAATATTGAACTGCACTAACGCGTATTTTCAATGAAAGCACCTTCTTTTTGTCTTTTTTCATCATTACAGCGAACATTTTTTCGTTTGTCTGAATTAGAGCATTATTTGTGTAGAAAAAATGCTTCGTATGTTACAATAGCACTAAAGGAGGAATGTGGGAATGAACATTTACGATTTTCACGTACGCACCATTCAAGGTGAAGAACAACCGTTAGCGCATTATAAAGGGAAAGTATTACTCATCGTTAATACAGCAAGTAAATGTGGATTGACGTCGCAATACGAACAATTGCAACAGCTATATGACAAATATAAAGATCGTGGTTTTGTTGTGCTTGGTTTTCCGTGCAATCAGTTTGGAAATCAAGAGCCGGGATCGGAAGAAGAAATTTCACAATTTTGCCAATTGAATTATCGTGTAACGTTTCCGATGTTTGCGAAATTAGACGTCAACGGTCCAAACGCTCATCCGCTCTTCATTTACTTAACGGAACAAGCGCCAGGTATGTTAGGAACGAAAGCGGTGAAATGGAACTTTACAAAGTTTTTAGTCGATCGCAATGGTCAAGTGATTGCGCGGTTTGCCCCAACGACAAAGCCATTGGAACTCGAACGGCATATTGAACAATTGCTTAGTGAAACCGTCTCTGAATGAAAAGAGACGGTTTTTTGGTGGGCGTAATGGATTTGTCTATACGGATTTTTGTATGGTGCATATGCTGAGATAGTAGAGATTGACGCCAAATAGGAGGGGTTATATGTTCATTGAACCGTGGATTGTAGATGAAACGATGCCCGAGTTTTTCGTACCGGATTATATTGAACAAATGGCAGAAGATGTTTTGCGCCATTACGATTTATCTGTTCAAAGTAGGCAAGTCGTCACGACGAAACCAGATAAAGGAGGAGCCATTTGGAAATTAGAAACGAACAAAGGGCCAAAAAGTTTGAAATTGCTTCATCGTCGTCCCACACGCAGTTTGTTTAGCCTTGGCGCTCAGCGATATTTAGTCGATGTGCAAAAAGCAAATGTCCCGCCGATCGTACAAACGAAAGACGGAATGGATTATGTGGAAGCGGGCGGAAAACTATGGTTTGTAGCGGAGTGGATTGAACCGCTATTTCCAGTAGCGAAAGATTTAGAAGGAGCAAAGCAGCTTTGTTATGCGCTTGGTGAATTTCATCGTTTAAGTAAAGGATACGTTCCTCCAAAAGGAGCAGAAATTGCTTCCCGGCTGTATAAATGGCCGAAAACGTACGAAAAAACAATAAACAAAATGGACTGGTTTCGCCAAATAGCTAACGTATATAAAGAAATGCCAGCAAGCGCCATGTTATTGCAAGTTGTCGATCACTTTCAAGCTCAGGCGCGCGAAAGTTTTGCAAGACTGCAACAATCCCCATATGATCAATTAGTCGAGCGTGGACATAGCGAGTGGGGGCTAGTACATCAAGATTATGGCTGGTCGAATGGACAAATGGGTGCGAACGGCATGTGGATTATTGATTTAGACGGTGTCGCATTTGATTTACCGATTCGCGATTTACGAAAACTTATTTCCGGCACAATGGCCGATTTATATCGTTGGGACGTTCATTGGGTACGTGAAATGATTCGAGCGTATCATGAAGCGAATCCGATCGACGCTTCATTATATGAAGTATTCATGATCGATTTGTCGCTTCCAAATGAATTTTACAAAAACTTAAAAGAAGTAGTGTATGGTCCAGAGCTGTTTTTAAACGAACAAACGGTGCAACTGATCGAGACGATTGTTGCAACAGATGCGACGAAATGGCCAGTGCTCGCTGAAATTGAAAACGATTGGAAGGAGAACGGAAATTGATGAATATTTTAATGATTTGTACAGAAAAGTTACCTGTTCCTCCTGTGCTTGGAGGTGCGATTCAAACATATATTTCTGGCATTCTCCCTCATCTTCGCTACGCCCATCGCATTACTGTGCTAGGAGTACAACACGAAACATTGCCAACCGAAGAAACGATTGACGGCATTCATTATGTGCGTGTCCCTGGGGGGATATTTGATACGTATTGCAACCATGTCATTCAATACGTGCAAGCGCATCCGTTTGATCTGATCCACATTTTCAATAGACCACGCCTTGTTTTACCGATCCGCCAAGTTGCTCCTCATGCAAAAATTACGCTCAGCATGCATAACGACATGTTTCAACTAGCGAAAATCAACCGTGAACAAGCAGAACAAGTGGTGCGACAAGTATCAGCGATTGTGACGATCAGCAACTACATCGGTCAAGTCATTCGCGAGCTATATCCAGAAGCAGAAGGAAAACTACGGACGATTTACTCCGGCGTTGACTCCGAGCGGTTTTTGCCAGGGAATCATCCTCATATGACATCGATTCGCAAACAACTACGCCAAGCGCACGGAATAGATCAAAAAACAGTTATTTTATTTGCCGGTCGGTTGTCGCCGAATAAAGGGGTTGACAAACTCATTCAAGCGTTGCCGGAACTTGCGAAGCGATTTAATGATTTAGCGCTCGTTATTGTCGGAAGCAAATGGTTTAGCGAAGAAGGGACAACCGATTATATCGCTTACGTTCGTTCGTTAGCTAAAAGATTGCCCGTCCCCGTTGTAGCGACAGGGTTCGTACCGCCAAATGAAATTCAAAACTGGTTTGCCGCCGCTGATTTATTCGTTTGTACATCGCAATGGCAAGAGCCGCTTGCTCGTGTCCATTACGAAGCGATGGCGGCAGGGCTTCCGATTGTGACTACTGCTCGTGGTGGCAATCCTGAAGTTATCTTTCCAAATGAAAATGGTGTCGTTGTCGAAAGACCAGAGGATCCGCAAGATTTTGTGGAAAAAATGACACACATCTTATCAAATCGTACACTAATGAAAAAAATGGGAGAAAACGGGCGTAAATTAGCTACGTCGCTTTATCGTTGGGAGCGCGTGGCATCAGATTTGCTTCATGTATGGCAACATGTCGAACAAATCGATCTTTCTACGACAGAAGCCATTGTTTCTGTTAAGGAAACTTTTGGGCAAGTCGTTGCAGAACAGTCGACCGAGCCAGTTTTACCATCTTTACAGCCAATTGAAGAAGAAATAGTGTTAAACAAAAAAAGAAAAAAATCATTTGTATGGGCGATTACGACATAAAACTCCCACTTACGTTTGTGGGAGTTTTGGTCTTGTTTGCATATACAAATAAAAGTCATCGTTTTGTTTTTCTGTGATGACATCGCGTAAAATTTGAGCGAGTACAGTGCTATATACGGTTCCGTTGTCCCCGTAAGCATAGACGAAATAACAATTCGGGAAGGAATCATATACACCAATCATCGGAAGACCATCGTGCGTCCCGCCGTAAAAAGCAGCTAAATAAAATTCAGGAACGACGTGAATATCGGGAAATAGCCGATGAAATTCTTCGATCAGTCGCTCTTTTTTATGCATGAGCTTCGCGTCACGGTCATCTGCATAAGCGGTATTTTCATCCAGCCCGCCGATAATAATGCGATTATCAGCCGTTGTGCGCATATATACGTACGGGCGCGCCGTCTCCCAAATAAGCGTTCGCTTATACCAACTTGAAAAATCTTCAACACGATTTGTAATGACAGCATATGAGCTAACGAGCAACGCCTTTTTTTCTTGCTTCACTTCTAACGTTTCATAGCCTGCGGCGAAAATGACTTTTCGTGCTCGAATGGTATATCCGTTTTTCGTATAACATGTTGCCATATGTTGTTCAAGTTTTTTTCCGTTCATTTCCGTTTCTTCAAAAATACGTACCCCTCGTTGTTTCGCATATTCTAATAAACCAATTGTCAATTTATATGGGTTTAATTCTCCATCCCCAGTTGTATATAAAGCGGCATGTTTTGCAAACGGATAATGGCTACGAATTTGTTGTTCATTCAACCAGACAACAGGATAGCCTTGTTTTTTTAACGCCGTATATTCTTTTTCGAGTTTTTGGACATCTTCCGCAACGCTTGCATAATACAAACTATCCCTTCTTTGAAATTCCACATCGATATGTAAGCAATTTGCTGCTCGTTCAAGTTCATCGACGGCTTGTTGACAAAGGGTTAAATGACGTGCGGCATACGTTTCGCCAAAGCTGTTAACGAGTTCAAAAAACATTTTATCCCCGAGACATTGAATCAGTGCCGTGTTTGTCATCGTACTTCCGTATCCCGCTTTTCGTTTGTCGATGACGACAACGTCTAAGTCGGTTTCACTTAAATAATAGGCACACAACGCCCCTGATCCGCCCGCACCCACAATTAATACGTCACATTGAATATCTTCGTCTAGTGGCGGATACGAAGGGGCATCGGGAAACGTCGTTGGCCAGTATAACTTTCCTGCTTGCAAATTCATAGCTACAACCACCTTTCTTGTTTGTTTTCGTCTTTTTTAGATTGACCTGCATATGTAAAAGTATGCGACAACAACAATGGGATTTATATATTGACATAGCAAAAAGCTTTCTTATTTTTGGAATATTTGATAAAATAGGACGAAACGACAATGGGCATGTCAGAAAGTAGGGATGGAATGTGAAAGTATTTTTGGACTTAATGTGGTTTTTTAAGCAAGAAAAAAGAGCATATATGATCGGAATTATATTACTTGCGATTGTTTCATTGCTTGAACTTGTTCCGCCAAAAGTGATTGGGCATGTTGTGGATGCTGTAAAAGCAGGCGAGCTAACGAAAGAAAAGCTCGTTATGTGGCTTAGCTTGCTTGCAGGTGTTGCGCTTTGTATGTATGTTTGTCGTTACGTTTGGCGGACGATGATTTTTGGATCAGCGGCAAAGCTTGCGCGCTTGTTGCGTGATCGGCTGTACAGTCACTTTACAACGATGCCTCCATCATTTTATCAAAATCACCGCATTGGAGATTTAATGGCACATGCGACAAATGATTTGCAAGCGATTCAACAAACTGCTGGCGTCGGCGTTTTGACGCTTGTTGATTCATTATGCATTGGAGGCTTTGTCATTGCGACGATGGCATTTACAATTAGTTGGAAACTAACGCTCATTTGTTTATTGCCGATGCCGCTCATGGCGTATTTAACGAGCTATTATGGTTCTCTACTTCATCAACGATTCCACCGTGCGCAGGAGGCGTTTTCTTCTTTAAACGATAAAGTACAAGAGAGCATCGCAGGCATAAAAGTGATAAAAACGTTCGGTCAAGAAAAAGAGGAAATTGAATCATTTCGTGCACAGTCAGATGATGTTGTTCGGAAAAATATGGCGGTTGCGCGCATTGATTCATTGTTTGATCCAACGATTTCGCTCATTGTCGGCGTGTCGTTTTTTTTAGCGATCGTGTTTGGTGCTCGTTTTGTCGTTCAAGGAGAGTTAACGATCGGACAACTCGTTTCTTTTACAATGTATTTAGGGCTTCTCATTTGGCCGATGCTAGCATTTGGCTGGTTATTTAATATCGTCGAGCGCGGTCGTGCTTCGTATGACCGTGTGTCATCGTTGCTAAGTGAAACACCAGATATACAAGAAAATGACGGATTGCTTGATGAAGTACCGACAGGCGACATCACGTACGACATTCGTTCCTTTACATATCCAAATGAAACGAAGCCAACGTTGCAAAACATCCAGTTCACGCTAAAAAAAGGAGAAACGTTAGGGATTGTTGGAAAAACAGGGGCTGGAAAGACAACGCTTTTAAAAGTGTTATTGCGCGAGTTTGTTGGCATGGATGGGGATGTTTATTTTGGTGGACGTTCGATTACACAATATCGAATCGAACGATTGCGCGAAGCGATTGGTTATGTACCGCAAGATCATTTTCTTTTTTCTGCCTCCATTCGCGATAATATTGCCTTTGCACGCCCGAATGCAAGCCAAGAAGAAGTGGAGCATGTCGCGAAACTCGCTCAAGTGCATGAGGATATTTTGCAGTTTCCAGATGGGTACGAAACGGTTGTTGGTGAAAGAGGTGTGTCTTTATCAGGAGGACAAAAGCAACGGTTGTCGATTGCGCGCGCGTTGTTGCTCGATCCAGAAGTACTCGTTTTAGACGACTCACTATCTGCTGTCGATGCTCAAACAGAAGAGCGTATTTTACGGGCGTTAAAAGAAAATCGCACAGGCAAGACAACGATCATTACGACGCATCGGTTAAGTGCCATTCAACATGCGCATTTGATTTTAGTGCTTGAAGATGGAAAAATTGTTCAACGTGGCACGCATGACGAGCTCGTTGCAGAAGATGGTTGGTATCGTGAAATGTACGTTCGCCAACAGCTCGAACAATTTGTGGAACATGGAGGTATACAATGAATCAACGGCAAGTGTTTGTGCGGCTAATGAGCTATGCTATACCGCACCGAAAATCGTTATTGTTTGCTTTTTTTCTCTTGGCGTTAACGACAGCAGGAGAAGTAATCGGTCCGATTATTGTCAAAATTTTTATTGATGATTATTTAGCACAAATGACATTTCCACTTCAAGCGATGATCGGATTAGCAGTCGCTTACATCACGATACATATCGGAAAAGTCGTTCTTTCTTATTTTCAATTATTAAAATTTCAAGAAATCGCATTAAAAATTATTCAACAGTTGCGCATAGATGTATTTGCAAAAGTGCAATCATTAGGAATGCGCTACTTTGATCGTACACCAGCAGGAAGTATCGTATCGCGAGTGACAAATGATACGGAAGCGATTAAAGAAATGTTTGTTGAAGTGCTCGTCACGTTTATCCAAAGCGCTTTCTTCTTAGTTGGCGTATTCGTTGCGATGTTTTTTCTCAATGTTCGTTTGGCTGCTTTTTGCTTAGTTATTTTACCGATCATTTATTTTATTATTCGTACCTATCGAAAGTATAGCTCGGTGTTTTATAGCGATTTGCGTGAGCGCTTAAGCCAACTGAATGCGAAGTTAAATGAATCGCTTCAAGGGATGGCGATTATTCAAGCGTTCCGTCAACAAAAGCGGATGAGAGAACAATTTGGAACGATTAACGAAAAACATTATACGGCGGCGATGAAAAATATTAAATTAGATAGTTTATTGCTTCGTCCAGCGACAGATGTCGTTTATGTATTTTCGCTTATTATCGTCTTAAGTTACTTTGGTATTTCTTCTTTTCAAAGTCCGGTTGAAATAGGTGTGTTATACGCCTTCGTCAACTATTTAGAGCGTTTTTTTGAACCGATTAATCAAATGATGATGCGCCTATCAATGTTTCAGCAAGCGCTTGTTGCTTCTTCGCGAGTCTTTCACTTGTTAGATGAACAAGAAGAAGAACCGAAACAACAGGAGCAACCGCTTGTTATTGAAAAAGGAACGGTTGAATTTCGTAATGTATCGTTTAGTTACGATGGAAAACGCGATGTGCTAAAAAATATTTCGTTTATTGCGCGACCAGGGGAGACCGTTGCGCTCGTCGGGCATACAGGGAGCGGGAAAAGCTCGATTGTTCAATTGCTCATGCGCTTTTACGAATTTGAACGCGGGGATATTTTCATTGACGGACAGTCTATTAAAGCGTATCCGAAAAAGGAATTACGAAAAAATATTGGCCTTGTGCTTCAAGACCCGTTTTTGTTTTATGGGACGGTGCGCGATAATATTCGGCTTCATCATCAACATTTGACGGATGAACATATTGAACAAGCTGCGAAATTTGTTCAAGCCCATTCGTTTATTGAAAAGTTGCCAAAGGGGTATGATCATCCGGTGACAGAGAGGGGTACGACGTTTTCGAGTGGCCAACGTCAACTTATTGCGTTTGCCCGAACGATTGCGATGAATCCGAAAATATTAGTGCTTGATGAAGCAACAGCAAATATCGATACAGAAACGGAGGAAGCGATTCAACACGCGCTTGAAAAAATGAGAAAAGGGCGCACAACGATTGCGATTGCCCATCGCTTATCAACGATTCAAGATGCGGATCAAATTCTTGTCTTACATCAAGGGGAAATTGTCGAGCGCGGCACTCATCAGCAGCTACTTGCAAAACGAGGATTGTATTATCGCATGTACGTCTTGCAAAATGGGCTAAAGGAAGACATATGTATGTAAATGAACGTATTCGTTGAAACCGCCACGTTTTATGATGTGGCGGTTTCGTTTTCGCAATGCACGATTTCACCTAATTTTAGCACGCGTAGTTGTTCGTTCGGGAGGTTGCGGCGCTCCCATTCAGCGTAAAGGCGGTCTAACGCCTCTTTCGGTGTATCGTCAGCGAGTGGAAATGTGCCATAATGCATCGGAATAAATGTTTTTGCTTGGCAATCGATAAATGCTTGTATTGCTTCTTCTGGTGTCACATGTTGAGGACCCATAAACCACTCTGGCTCGTATGCACCAATCGGCAATAAAGCATAATCGATCCGAAAACGTCCTCCAATATCACGAAATCCACGGAAATACCCGCTATCTCCTGCAAAATAAAACGTCGGTTTGTCTTTTGCTTCAATGATCCATCCACCCCAATGGGATGTATTTGTATCAAATAACGTTCGTTTCGACCAATGTTGCGCAGGAACGAACGTAAATGAAACATCTTGTTCGATAACGGTTTCCCACCAAGAGCATTCGGTGACATGACCTATTCCTCTTTTATAAAATGATCCCTCCAAACCGCTTGGCACTAAAATGCGAGGGTTTCCTTTTAACTGTTTAATGCTTGAAAAATGTAAATGGTCATAGTGACTATGGGAAATTAATATGACATCGACAGAAGGGGCATCATGAATCGGAAGGGCGGGATCCGCTAGTCTTCGTATTGTCCCTAACCGTTTTGCCCAAACAGGATCTGTAACAATCGTCAACCCGTTTATTTGAATAATGAATGTAGCGTGCCCTACCCATGTGAGCAACGTTTGCTTTTTATTTGTATGCAGCAAAGAAGCGTCAATATATTCACGGGGCAAAGTATATGACCAATCTTTCTTTTTTCGTTTTCTTTCCGCATACCAACGCCGTAAATCAGCAAATGTTTTGGTTGTCGAGACCCCATCTAAATTTTCATATCGTTTTCCCATGTTCTTCTCCTCCAATATGGGTGTTTCATTCGATTATACGAATCTGTTATACATAAAAAATCGTTGTTATATAACATGATTTCACTCATTTTTTTGCTTGTATAAATAAAAAATGTGTTTATGTTTGATTTTTGTCACATCCCTTTTTTGAAATTTTTTATAAAATAAAAAACGACTAATGGATGAGGGGGGATATGATGTCTATTTTACCAAAAACAAATGAGTTAGGGTTTTTTGAAATACGTTTGGAATCCATCGGGGGATTGGGGGCGAATTTGGCAGGAAAAATGCTTGCCGAAGTTGGGGCGCTCGGACACGACTTAAACGCTACCAACTTTTCAACATACGGGTCTGAAAAGAAAGGATCACCGGTGAAAAGTTACATTCGTTTTTGTGATGAGCATGTACATATTCGCGATCATAGTCCGATTGAACAACCGCATGTTATTGGAGTTTTTCATGAAGCGCTTTATAAAATGGTTGATGTTGTGAGCGGATTGCAGCCGAATGGTGTTGTGCTCGTCAATTCCATGCGAAGTGCCGAACATATTCGCCGCGATTTACGGTTGTCATACGGAACGCTTGCTGTTGTCGATGCGCTTGGAATTGCAGTAGAGGAAAAAACAAAAGTGAATACAGCTATGCTCGGGGCATTATTTCGTATTTGTCACTTTCTTGACCCTGAGAAAATGAAGCAAGTGATTCGCAAAACGTTTGAAAAAAAATATCCGCATCTCGTTGAGGCAAACATTCGTACATTTGAACGTGGATATGAAGAAGTTCGTTTTCACGAGAGTGAATCCGTTTCATTAGAAACAGGAGAGCCGTTTTCTCGTCCGTATATTTTGTTTGGTTATGAGACACAAACGATCGGTGGCGTCATTGTAACGAACGGAAATAGCGTATTGAAAGATTTGAGTGGCTCACGGCAAGGATTTTTGCCGAAATGGGAGGAGAAAGACTGTATTCACTGTGCCGCATGCGACACCGTTTGTCCAGATTTTTGTTTCGTTTGGAAAGAAGAAGAAGATCGGAAAGGCAGAAAACAAATGTTTTTGAAAGGGATAGATTATCAATATTGCAAAGGTTGTTTGAAATGTGTAGAAGCATGTCCAACGAGTGCATTAACGTCATATCGTGAACAAGTTGGTTTTGCCGAAGCTCATACAGTAAAACGAATGACAGTTTGAAAGGAGGAGAGTAGATATGGAACAAGCGATCACATTTGAATCTGGAAATGAAATGGCTGCTCTTGCTGCTGCGCAAATTAATTATCATCTGATGGGGTATTTTCCAATTACACCGTCAACAGAAATTGCTCAGCTATTAGATCAAATGAAAGCGCGCGGGGAACATAATATTGTACTTATTCCTGCCGATGGAGAGCACGGATCCGCAGGGATTTGCTATGGGGCAGCCGTGATGGGTGCTCGTGTGTTTAATGCAACGAGTGCAAATGGACTTATGTATATGCTCGAACAGCTACCTGTTCAATCGGGTACACGTTTTCCGATGGTTATGAATTTAGTGACGCGTTCGATTAGCGGGCCGTTAGATATTCGTGGGGACCATTCCGACTTATATTTTGCTTTAAATACAGGATGGGTCATTTTAACGGCACGTACACCACAAGCGGTATATGATATGAATATTATGGCTTTAAAAATTGCCGAGCATGAAGATGTACGTTTGCCAGTCATCGTGGCATACGACGGATTTTTCACGTCGCATCAAAAACGAAAAGTTCAATATTTTAAAGATCGTCAAGTTGTTCAGGCTTTTATCGGTGAACGTCCGACTCATTTTCCAAACGCATCTGATCCGCGTAAACCGATAACGATTGGTGCGCATATGAACGGCGACGACTTAATTAACAATCATTATCAACAATCAGAAGCATTATACCGAGCAGCTGATGTATTTCAACAGGTAGCGCGACAATATGCACAATTGTCAGGACGAGAATATCCTCTCCTTGATGTATATAAAATGGAAGATGCTGAAGTGGCGTTATTTTTAATTAACTCAGCAGCTGAAACGGCAAAAGATGTTGTCGATCAATTGCGAGCTAAAGGAGTAAAAGTAGGTGTCATTAGTCCGAATATCATTCGTCCATTTCCGAGTGAGGAGATTCGTCAAGCATGTAAACATGTAAAAGTTCTTCTTGTAGGGGAGCGTGCCGATTCATATGGGGCGCATGGAGGAAATATGACGCATGAAATCAAGTCGGCGTTAAAAGAAGATCCACATAATCAAACGATTGTTTTAACGCGCATTTTTGGACTTGGTGGAAAAGATTTTTATCCAGATGATGCGAAGGAATTTTTTAACATCGCTTTACGAACATTAGACAAGGGATTTGCAGAAAAGCCATTTGATTATTTTGGGCATGTGCCAGGAGATCCAAAACATAAATGGGAACAAGCCATCGAGCCTATGTATGGCGACGCATTTAAAAGCGGACTTATTCAAGTGACTGAAGATAAAGAGACAAAAAGATTAAAAGTGAAACTTCCTCCGCTCCGAGCGTTAACAGCTAAGCCGAAACGATTAGCCCCTGGTCATGGAGCATGTCCGGGATGTGGGATTTTCCCAGCTCTTGAGCTGTTTTTTAAAGGGATTGAAGGGGATGTTGTCGTTTTATTTCAAACAGGCTGTGCTTACGTGGTGACAACAGCTTATCCGTATAGCTCGCATAAGCAAACAATGATTCATAACTTGTTCCAAAATGGTCCAGCCACATTATCTGGGGCGGTAGAAGCGTTTTTTGAGATGAAACGCCGTGGAGATATTCAAATTTCTGACGATATCACATTTGTTATGGTGACAGGCGACGGTGGCATGGATATTGGCATGGGATCGGCAATTGGCACAGCACTTCGTAATCATAAACTCATTATGTTAGAATACGATAACGAAGGATATATGAATACAGGATCGCAAATGTCGTATTCAACGCCGATCGGACATATGACAAGTACAACGGGTGTAGGAAAAACACAGAAAGGAAAAGCGTTCCATCATAAAGATACGCCGCAAATTATGGCGTCTACAAATATTCCATACGTGTTTACAGCAACAGAAGCATTTCCGCAAGATTTAATTAAAAAAGCGGCAAAAGCTCAGTGGTATGCCCAACATGAAGGAACAGCATATGGTAAGCTATTGATTACATGTCCATTAAATTGGAAATCTGAAGAAAGATATGGGGAAAAAATCATGAAAGCAGCAGTAGATTCATGTTTCTTTCCGTTATATGAAGTAGAGCGTGGGAAAACGACAATTACGTACGATCCAGAAGAAAAAAATAAGCGTATTCCGTTGCAAGAATGGTTAAAATATATGGGCAAAGCGAAACATCTATTAAAAGAAGAAAATCGTGAGTTGCTCATTGCTTTTGAACAAGAGGTAGAGCGAAGATGGCGGCGTTTAAAAGCGATGCATGAACATCCGTATTTATAAAGGCTTGATGAAAAATGGAACTGGACATAACGTTCAGTTCTATTTTTTATTGTTCACATATTATAATAGGCGTATGAAATAGAAGGGCGAAAGCATAGTGGACAATACATGAATACATTATAGTAAAAAATGATTGGAGAGAAGAATGGTGGAAGATGTTATCCTTCAACACGCGGAGCAGTTGAAGCGGTGGGAAGAAACACAAAAAGAGATTTTCCGAGAATTAATTGAGAATCAACAAAAGATTCAGTACCATAATGCTTTATATTATAACGAAAATGAGGAAATGCGCATTATTGAGCGATATTACGAACATATCAATGATCAAGTGGACGGAAAGTTGTTATTTCAAGCATATCACGATTTAATGAAGCGGACGCATATACGCCGCATCCCGTATTTTTTAAGCAAAGATTACTATTTATACACGTGGGTTGATTTGCAGCCAGATGGAACAGTAAAAAGCATTTATTCGGGAAAAAAGAAAGATCCACGTACAATTATTTTACAAGACTATGAAACAATTCAAAAGCGGTATGAACAATTTGTTCAGCTTGTAAAAAAAGCAAAAAAAGGTGAGCTCGATTTTGAGCAAAAAATGAAAATGGTTGATCGACAGTTCAAATTTAATGCAGAGCATGTTGTTCCGCAATCTTGGTTTGGGGCAAAGGAACCGATGAAAGGTGACTTGCATCACTTATTTGTTTGTGAACCGCGATGCAATTCCATCCGCTCGAATTTTCCGTATGCAGATTTTCCGTTTTATGAACCAGAGTCTCCTGATGAAGTCATTCAAAATGATTGCGGTGTGGCATATGAGGAGCATTTTGAACCTGAACACGGAAAAGGAGCGGTGGCGCGAGCGATGCTATATTTTCTTGTTCGTTATCCGCGAGCAATTAAACCGCCGTTTATTGATCAGGTCTATATTCCGCTACTTGTTCAATGGCATGAACAATTTCCTGTTACAACATATGAGAAACATCGAAACGCGGCAATTTTTCGAATTCAAGGAAATCGCAACCCATTTATCGATAAACCAAACCTTGTTGATCAACTTTATTTTTTGATTGGTCGTAAAAGCAGATAGGCGTTCGCATCCATCATCCTCTTTTTCATATGCTGTATTACAGTTTGTGAAAAGGGGGAGTAAAGCTAACAGTGTTACATTGGATTTACGTCTCGTTTATTTGTACCATTATCGCATGGATGGTTTGGCACAAAGATACATCTTTAGTTTGTATGGTAGGCATCTTTTTGTTAGCGATTACAGCAACAGGATCGTTGTCGATCTCTATTAGCATCATTTTTAAAAGTTTTATTTTATCATGTTATGCCAGTTATTACACGATTAATTGTAACGACAATTGTCGCCATGTTTCTAATTTAATTGTAGGAGTGTCTCCAACGAGGCACTCTTTTTTGTGTGATGAGAAATAACATTTAAATAAAAAATTTTCAAAAAACTGTTGCATTTCTTTTTGTTTATGTAATATATTATAACCATTAATGTTATAAAAAATAACATAAGGGAGAGATGAGAATGAATGAGGCACAGTTGAGTTTGGCGCTTGATTCACTTTGGGTTATGTTAGGAGCGATTTTAGTCATTGGAATGCAAGTCGGATTTGCTTTGTTAGAAGCAGGTTCGACGCGAATGAAAAATGCTGGCCATGTCGCCGGAAAACAAATATTAAGCTTTGCCATTGCCTCACTTGCATTTTGGGCAGCTGGTTTCGCCATTACATTTGGAAAGGGGAATGGATTCATTGGTACAGAAGGATGGTTTTTAAAGGAAGGAACAGAAACGTTCGCCTCGCTTTCATGGGCGAATGTACCGCTCGAGTTAAAATTTTTATTCCAGCTTGCTTTTGTTGGGGTATCTTTAGCGATTGCGTGGGGAGGATTCGCTGAACGAGCGAAATTATCCGTTTACTTTATTTTTGGAACGATTTTTACCGTCGCTATTTACCCTGTCATCGGTCATTGGGTATGGGGAGGTGGCTGGCTTGGAGAAATGGGAATGCAAGATTTTGCGGGTTCAACAGTTGTTCATTTACAAGGCGCGATTGCCGCATTAGTCGCAACGTTGCTACTAGGATCACGAATTGGAAAATTTAACAAAGATGGGACACCTAACTACATTCCAGGTCATAACCAAGTATATACCGTTATTGGTGGCTTCGTCTTATGGGTTGGCTGGTTTGGATTTAATGCAGGAAGTACAATGGGAACCGCAGATGGATTTTTTGGTTATGTCGCGTTAACAACAAATATTGCAGCAGCTGCTGGAGCAATTGCTTCCATTTTGACAGCAAAATGGCTCGTTGGAAAAGCGGATATTCCTGCGATGGTTAACGGTGTATTAGCGGCGCTTGTTGCGATTACAGCAGCATGCGCGTTCGTCGAGCCGTGGGCGGCAGCAGTCATTGGTGCTGTTGCGGGATCATTTACATTTTGGACGTCTGTATATTTTGAGCGAAAAGGCATTGATGACCCGATTTATGCATTTTCTGTTCATGGTATAGCCGGCATTGTTGGAACGATTTCAACTGGCTTTTTCGCTTCGCCACGCCTTGTAGAAAAAACAGGAATTGGAAAACCAGGATTGGTTTATGGTGGGGGAGTAGATCAGCTCTTTGTTCAAACGATTGGTGTTTTAGGTGCAGCAGTGTATGTAGCGGTTGTTTCGTTTATAATCTTATATGCTTTGAAAAAAACGATCGGTTTGCGAGTGACACCTGATCAAGAAATTTCTGGACTTGATATTAGCGAGCATGGTTCATACGGATATCCAGAGTATTTAGACCCGACTTATCAACAACCACCAACCGTTGTTTCATCTCGTTCGTTATGAAAATGGTGATCATATGAATGCTTTGGACTCAATTGTCGCTCGGGCGGAACAATGCATCGATACAGCACAATTAAAGCAACTTCATGATGAAGTTGCTTTTCTCCTCTCTTCTTTTTCATTTTCTTTTTACGATATATTTGATGTATACGATGCGCTTTGTATGTGCCACGATACACTCATGAAACAAGCGTTGTTGTTAGCTGAACGAGAAGTTGATCGAAGGGGAATGGGCAAAAAACCTTCTTCTTTTTGTTGGTTTGTGATGGGAAGCAGCGGACGAAAGGAGCCGACCGTCTGGACGGATCAAGATAACGGAGTGATTTTTTCATGCTTGCATAGCGAAAAAGACGATTGTTATGCATATATGCGTGAGTATGCACGTATGGGGGTTCTTTTTTTAAACGAAATCGGTTATCCATATTGTACGGGGCATGTGATGGCAACAAATAAAAGATGGCTAAAGGAAGCAGACGATTGGGAAGAGCAAATCGACAAGTATGTACAAAATGAGCATATAGATGATATTCGCTATTTGTCTATGTTGGTTGATATGCGTCCGATTTATGGCGAGTATTCATTAGTTACTCAATTGAAAGAAACGTTGTATAAAAAAATAGCAACAACTTTTTCTTTGCGTAACCGAATGATTGATAGCATTCGTATTCCTTTTGTGCCTATCGGTCCTTTTGGTCGCGTATACGTAGAACGTTGGGGAGAAAAGAGTGGAATGATTGATATAAAACAAGGAGGATATGTTCAGCTCAATCATATGTTCAAATGGGTTGCTGTTCAAAAACAATTTATTGATGCGCATTCAACATTTGAGCGATTGACACGTTGGTATAATGAAAATGGTTGTTCACAACGGTTGTTTGAACGGATAGAAGAAGCGTTTGAGACGTTTTTGTATTTTCGTTTACGTTGTTCGTTAGAAGGAAACAATTTGATCATTTGTCATTTGTCCAAAGAAGAAAAACAACGATTAAAAAGAGCTCTGACAGTAGCAAAAAAAGTGCAACGTTATGCGAGGAAGTGGGTGTGATTAATGGAGCGGCCGTTTCAATGGATCAGTCGCATATTATCGCTTGGTCTTCGATATGATCAAGCAACAGCGGTCGGTCCAACTTTTCAACAAGAGTCGTGGATTCGAAAAATGATGAAAGAAGCAAAAAAACATACGTATTCGCTCGAAACGCCACTTTCTGACGTGATGTTTATTTTATTAGATACAGAGACGACAGGCTTTTCTCCGCAAAGGGGAGATGAAATTTTTTCGCTTGCTGCTTTAAAAACAAAAAAGGGCGAATCACTTGATTTATATTGTTCCAATTTCCGACCAAAACGCCTTATTCCAGAACATGTTGTTGCGCTTACAGGGATAACAAATGACGATGTCGCATGCGCTCCGTTACTAGAGGAGGAAATTCATCATATCCTTTCTTTTTTGAACCACAGCATTTTACTTGGTTATCATATTCAGCACGATGTTGCGTTTTTAAATGAATTTTTATCGCGCAACTATCGTACAGTTTTACAACAAACAGCAATAGAAATGAGAAACATTATGGAATGCGTATATCACGATTCATTTCCAACACTCGATGATGCATTATCATTTTACCATTTATCCCCTGTTGATCGTCATACAGCGAAAGGAGATGTCATGAGTTTATTTGGGATTTGGAAGCGGGTTTTTGCGGACTTGCAGCGGTTGAAAATCGACACGCTACATGATTTATATGCGTTACTTAGTCAACGTTCCTAAACGAATGTTGACTTTTTTTACGAAAAATTATACAATTTCATTAACTTATATGAACATATATTCATATATTGAAAGAGGGGGATTGCATGGGACAGCAATATGAACCGTTAGATGAAGAAACGCTTTTTATCGTATCGCAAACGTTTAAAGCGTTAAGCGACCCAACGCGTATTCGTATTTTACATTTACTTTCATCTGGTGAGTTTTCAGTAACAGAGATTGCGAATCGTTTATCACTTTTACAATCGACCGTATCTCATCAGCTCCGTTTTTTAAAAAATTTACGCCTTGTGAAATATCGAAGAGAGGGCACGACGTTATATTATTCGCATGACGATGAGCATGTGTTGCACATTCTTGAACAAACGATACGTCATGCGCGTGATCATTAGGGGGGAGTCAAGTGAAGGAGTATCAAGTGAAAGGGTTGACATGCGCAAATTGCGCACGAGCATTAGAAGAACAAATTCAGTCACTTCCGTATGGCGAAGGAGCAACGTTAAGCTACAATAGCGGAAAATTACGTGTGCATGAACGCATCGATTTAGAAAAAGTACGGACGATTTTAGCGACAGATGGAGCATATATAGTAGATGATGAGGAGGCGCCAAAAAAACAAAATCCGCTCCTCTACTTTGTAGGTGCATCTATTTTTCTTTTTTTCATGGCGCTCGCGCTTGAGCGTTTGGACATGGGTGGTGCGAACGTTGTTATTTATATGACTGCGATAGCACTTAGCGGATATAAAACATTTATTAAAGGGTTGAAAAATATCATTCGTTTTCGTTTCAATATGGATACGTTAATGACGATTGCTTTGATCGGGGCGTTTGGAATCGGTGAGTGGAAGGAAGCGGCTGTCGTTGCCATTTTATTCGGCATTAACGAATATTTAGAAGGACTAGGTATGGAACGAGCACGTCGCTCGCTTGACATGCTACTGAAACAAGCGCCAAAAGAAGCACTTCTTATCTCGAACGGACAAATGCATGTCGTCCCCATTGGGTCGTTACAAGTTGGCGATGTGGTGCTTGTTCGCCCTGGTGAAAAAATTCCATCAGATGGTGTTGTCATTGAAGGGAAAAGCTCCGTCAATGAGGCGGCGATCACAGGCGAAGCAATGCCTATTGAAAAGGAAAAAGGAATGAGTGTGTATGGTGGAAGTGTGAATAATGAGGGGATGTTACATGTTCAAATTACAAAACAATATAAAGACAGCTCTTTGTCAAAAATTTTACATCTCGTCCAAGAAGCACAAGAGACAAAAATACCGCTTGAATTATTCATTCATCGTTTTGCGAAATATTATACTCCTTTCATTATGATTGTTTCGTTATTAGTGATGACGATTCCGCCTTTATGGTTCGGGGGATCTTGGCACGATTCATTATATCAAGGTTTAGCTGTGTTAATTGTTGGATGCCCTTGTGCACTTATTTTATCTTCACCGATTGCTTTGTTAGCAGGTATGACGCGGAACGCGAAAAAAGGGGTGTTAGTGAAAGGTGGCGTTCACTTAGAGACACTTGGACGCGTACGCACGATTGCTTTTGATAAAACAGGAACGATTACAAAAGGAAAGCCTCATGTAAAAGACGTGATCGCATATATCGATGAAAATGAGTTACTTCGCATCGCTGCATCTTTAGAAAGTGTTTCTTCTCATCCGCTTGCGCAAGCGATTGTAAAAAAAGCAAAGCAACATCACATAGCATATAAACAACCAGAGCAAATGGCAACGCGAACTGGGAGTGGTATGGAAGGGAAAGTCGATGGAAAATGGTATCGTATCGGAAATGAAAGAATGTTTGATCACCAACTGTTCACCGAACAAATTCAAAAAGATGCCGAAAAGTTAAAATGTGAAGGACGTTCGATTGTTTTTGTAGCAGATGAACAACGTATACTTGGTTTATTCGGCATCGCTGATGAAATACGTGAAGAGAGCAAAAAGGTCATTCAACAACTACACCGTATTGGTATTCAGCGCACGGTCATGTTAACAGGAGATCACGAAAAAACGGCACAACAAGTTGCTAAACAAGTTGGAGTGACACATATATTCGCGCAACTTCTTCCAGAACAAAAAGTAGAAAAAATAAAAGAGTTAATGAAAAATGATACGGTAGCGATGGTAGGAGACGGAATGAATGATGCCCCTGCGCTTGCTCATGCGCATCTTGGCATCGCTATGGGGAAAGGGACAGATAGTGCAATTGAAACAGCTGATATTGTGCTTATGCAAGATCATCTTGGAAAATTGCCGGAGGCTATCGCGATCGCTCGGCGAGTAAATCGTACCATTCGTTTAAACATCGCGATTGCTCTTTCGTTAAAAGCAACAGCGCTACTATTAACCATTCCAGGTTGGTTAACATTATGGATTGCTATTTTATCCGACATGGGTGCAACGATTTTTGTTAGTCTGCTTAGCTTATTGATTTTATGGGAAAAGCGCACGATCTAAAGTTGTGCGCTTTCCTAAAAAAGGATATTGTTCAGAAATATTAGAAACGTTGTTGATTTTTTCACCGTTTTTAGTGAAAATGAAGGTAGAACTTTAACAACAAAGAGGATGAATAAGATGATGCAAGCAATCGCTGTCATTGCCCCAAATGGAAAAATTTTAGGAGCAGATGAACATTTTTTTCAACATTTTTATCATCGTGTTATGGATGACGATTTATTAAGAAAGTTTATTCAAGAAGCGAAAAACGGTCGTATGACTTCGTATGCCATTGTAAAAAAAGCAAATGAGCAACACGATGTATATGTACAAGCAACAGCTTTGTATAACAAAGAAGGAACATTGCGGGCTCTGGGGCTTACTTATCAATACGAGCCGTTTATCGACATGCGTCTTACTTCTTCGATAGCTTCGCTTTCATCCGAATTTACCTTTATTTTATCAGCAGAAGGAGAGATTACGTACGTTTCGCCAACTGCCCAATATGTGTTGAAATACGAAAAAGAAGTTTGTAGCCAAGAATTATTTTCTTTTGTTCACCATGATGACATACCGCTTCTAATGGAAAAATTACATACAATTTATGCGACAAAAGAAAAAGAAACAACTGTGGAATGCCGTTGGCGCACAAACGAAGGGCATTTTATATGGATTCACATGCATGCTCAACCGTTGTTCAATGAGCAAAACGAAATTGAACATGTCATTGTTGTGGCAAAAGATATTACAAAGTGGAAATGTTGCGAGGAAGCACTTGCAAAATTAAAACATTTCGATTCGTTAACCGGCATTCCAAATCGCTTTTATTTTGAAGTGTATGTTGAACATATGATTCAACAAAAAAAACCATTTGCCTTATGTTACATTGATTTTGACAAAATTAAGTGGATTAACGATCGTTTTTCGTATCAAGCAGGGGATTTTTTTTTACAAGAAGCTGTTCGCCGCATTCAGCAACATTTGCAACAAGAAGACTTTTTTGCTCGCATCGGTGGCGATGAGTTTGTCATCGTGCTACATGACGTGAACAAAGAAATGATTGTGGAGCGCATGGAGCATTTGCTTCAATCGTTTGTACAGCCATTTCGATATAAAAAGCATGTCATTCAATCAGCCCTTTCTATTGGAGTGACGTTCTTTCCGCAAGACGGTACAGACTTAGATACGTTGTTGAAACAAGCTGACCAAGCGCTTTGCTATGCGAAGGAAAGAGGGAAAGGGTATCATTTTTATCATCCACAGCAAAATCGAAAAACGATGATTGAACAAGAGTTGCCCCTTGCGTTATTGAACAATCAGTTTTATTTATGTTATCAACCGAAAGTATCGTTAGATAACAAAGCTATTATGGGAGTCGAGGCGCTTATGCGTTGGACGCATCCAACGCTTGGTGCGATTTCGCCATTAGAGTTTATTCCGATTGTAGAGAAAAATGGATTTATTTTTGAAATTACAACGTGGGTATTAAACGAAGCGTGTCGACAAGTAAAACAATGGCAAACTCACTTTCCGACCCTAAAACTCGCAGTGAACTTATCACCATTTCTACTCAATCGAAAAGAATTTGTGACGCATGTGAAAAATATTTTGCAAGAAACACAGTTTCCACCGAACTATTTAATTTTAGAGATAACCGAAAGTGGACTAATGGAAAATATAGAAACAGGAAAGCATATTTTAACAGAGTTAAAACAGCTTGGCATTCAAGTAGCGATTGATGATTTTGGTACTGGTTTTTCATCGCTTGCATATATTCGAAATTTGCCTGTTTCATTATTGAAAATCGACCGCTCATTTATTCGTGACATCACAGATAATTCGAAAGATGCAACGATCGTCGATACAATTATCCACTTAGCAAAAAGTTTAGATTTACAAGTACTCGCCGAAGGAGTAGAACGCGACGATCAAGTATTGTTGTTACAAAAAATGGATTGTGATTTCGCGCAAGGGTTTTATTTTAGTCAGTCGCTAGAAGCAGAAAAGTTGTTGCAATGGCTCGAACAGCATAACGAAACGAGAGGGGCGCTTCATTAGCGTCTCTTTTCACGTTTTGTTCACATATATTTTCTTTTTTCTTCACAAATTTACATTAATGTGGACGTATAAAAGACAAACACGAGGACTGAGTGAACATGCGTAGCTTATTTTTTTTGCTCATATCCATAGTTACACTTTTGTTTACAAAAACAGTATATGGAGAAAAGATTGAAGTACATGAACAGTTGCAACAAGCTATTGATGAGGCGCATGCTGGCGACGTGCTAATCGTGAAAAAAGGGATATACAAAGGTCCAATTATTATTCGCAAGCCGCTTCATCTTGCTGCTGAGCCTGGCGCGGTAGTTGATGGAGGAGGAAGCGAATATGTTGTTGCCATTCGTGCCCCTCGGGTTCATGTCGAAGGGTTAACGGTTCGTAACAGCGCGTATGGAAAAGGGGCTGGTGTGCTCATTCAAGAAAGTTCACATGTTACGTTAAAACATGTGAGCATAGAAGATGTGCATTACGGTATTTATGTAGAAAAGGGAACACATATCAATCTCTTAAACAATGCAATTCGTGGACGGGATATTCACTTTGCGCAACGAGGAAACGGTATTCACCTATTGAAGACAAACCATGCTGTTGTGCGGGAAAATCATATTTCACGTGTGCAAGATGGCATTTATTTAGATTGGGCTAAGCAAACCGTGATGGAAAAAAATAAAGTAACAGATGCCCGCTATGCGATTCATTTTATGTACTCTGAAGGTGGAGTGGCAAAAGAAAATGTGCTGACAGAAAACATTAATGGACTGATGATGATGATGTCAAAGCAGTTTACGATTGAACATAATACGATTACAAAACAGCTGGATTATCGTGGATATGGAGCACTCATTTACGATAGCGAACATGTCGTAATGCACAACAATACATTACTTTATAATAGCACAGCTTTATCTTTACAAAACGCACGTCATTGTCATATAAAAGGCAATGAGTTTATCGGTAACTATCGTGCATTGCATAGTTTATATGAAAACCCCGACACAATTGTTTTCAAAAATAAATTTTTAGGAAATATGGAAGACGCAATTATTCAAGGTACGCCTATTGCATTTGATGATGGACATAAAGGGAATTATTGGGATTCTTATCAATTTTATGATTTTAACGACGATGGGATTGGTGATACCCCACATCGCATTCGTTCCATGTATAGTCGACTGTTGCGGAAATGGCCAAGTGTGCAATTTTATTTTCAAAGTCCGGCGTTAGCACTTCTCGATACAACAGAATCATTTTTTACGCAAGCACAAGCGCAAGGGGAAGATCGCTTTCCACTTATGGAAGTCGATCGCAATAAAAACGAAACAAACGAAAGATCGTGGAAACTGTTGTTGTTTGGAAGCACTTTATTTATGAGTAGCTTGTTTATGATTGGATATGGGAGGAGAGCGATACATGAAAAAAATAGTTAGTGTTTTATTTACATGTTTTCTTGTCGCATGTAGTGGAACGAAAACGTATGAGCCAGAAGAGATTAATCCAGATATTGATGTGTGCGTTGTTTGCAATATGAGTATCGTAGCGGAGCAGTATGCAACGGAAGCGATTTTAAAAGATGGAACGGTGCATAAATTTGATGATATAGGCTGTATGATTGAGTGGACGAATAAACAAAACAAAGATGACATTGCAAAGTTGTACGTTCGCGATGTGACAAACGGCGAGTGGATTGAGTTTGAGCAAGCTGTTTACGTATACAATCCAAATTATTGGACGCCGATGAACTATGGAGTCGTTTCATTTGCAAATGAAAAAAACGCCAAAGAGTACATGGAACAAGAAGGGGAAGGGCAATTATGGACATATGAGCAACTAAAACAACATCGGTGGGGATTTGAACAATGAATACAGCGATAAAGTACCAATGGATGATGATGATTCGTAGCAAATGGCTCATAACTTTTGCTGTTTTGTTTGCCGTTCTATCATCAACTGTGATCGCCAGTAGCGGACACGAAACAGCAGGAGTATTCACACGTTCGACAGCGTCTTTATTAAATTTATCTCTGTTACTCGTTCCACTTGTTTCCTTATTAGCAGGGAGCCTATTTATCTCAGGGGAAAAAGAAGATGGTCGCTTATCGCTTATATTAACATATCCGATCTCTACTCGTTCTTTAACAGTTGGTTTATATGTGGGAAGCTGTATATCATTATGGACAGTAGTTGCACTCGGGTATGGAAGTGCAAGTGTCGCTCTTTTTGCAACAGGAGGAACGTGGTCGGCGTTTGTTTTTCTTTCGTTTGTACTAACCATTGTACTAGCGAGTATTTTTTTAGCAATCGCTTTATTCGTTGGACTTGTTTCCTCTAATCGTTTACAAGCTCTCGGTGTCAGTTTATTTATTTGGGCGTTTTTCGTTTTATTTTATGAATTTATCGTATTATTTTTGTTATCAATCGTTCCAAAGCAATGGACCATTTTCTTATTTACTTTATCCATTATATTGAATCCGGTTGAACTTATGCGTGTTTGGACTGTCACCGCTTTGAAAAGTAGCGCACTATTTGGACCGCAGCTATATGAATGGTCAAAATGGGCAGAAAGTGCAAGTGGACAACTTACATTTCTTGCGATCGCGTGCATATGGGTTATTGTGCCATTGTTTTTCGTGAATGTATGGTTGAAACGAGGGAAACGACATGCTTGAAGTGAAACAATTGACGAAAATATATAACGAGCAAAATAAAGTCGAAAACATTTCTTTTTCTGTTCAGAAGGGACAATGTTTAGCGTTATGCGGTGGTAACGGCGCAGGAAAAAGCACTATTATTAAAATGTTAATCGGACAGCTCACCCCAACGAAAGGGGACATACATGTAAACGGACAACCGATTCAAAACAACGACAAGCAATGGTTTTCGTTTATGCCTGACCATTTGCAATTCCCCCCCCTGTTCACAGGTTATGAAGTATTATCTTTATTCGGACGATGGCAAGGAGCAACAGACGAGCGGGTCAAACAATGTTTGGATGCTGTCGGATTAACAAATGATCGACATAAACAAGTAAAGACGTATTCAAAAGGAATGCAACAACGGCTTGCGTTTGCGCAAGCGCTTTTAGCGGACGCCCCATTGCTTATTTTGGATGAGCCAACAAACGGTTTAGATCCGTATTGGGTATGGGAATTTAAACGGCTTATTCGTTCTGAAAAAGAAAAAGGGAAAGCTATTCTTTTTTCAACGCATATGTTGTCAATGGTTGAAGAAATTGCAGATACTGTCGCGTTTATTCATCAAGGACAAATGCTCATATACGATTCGGTTTCTACACTTTGTCAAGACGGAAAGTCGTTAGAATCGATATTTTTTGCACAAATTTCACAACATATGTCATACTGAAAAAGTAAGCGAATATAGCTTGCTTTTTTCATTTCGAGGAGGATTGAGAGATGTTAAAGTTATACGTCATTCGCCATGCAGAAACCGAGTGGAATGCACAACAACGCATGCAAGGATGGAAAGATTCATCTTTAACTGAAACAGGAAGAAAACATGCGACACTTTTACAGGAACGTTTACGTACTGTCCCGTTTACGGCTCTGTATTGTAGCCCGAGCGATCGAACAAAAGAAACGGCGCAAATTGTGTTAGGGCAACGTCATGTGCCAATATATTTTGATGAACGACTACGTGAAATTTACTTAGGTCATTGGGAAGGAAAAACAATTGCAGAAATTGCCCAAGTAGACGAGCAAAATCATTATCATTTTTATTATAACCCAGATGCATACAAGCCGATCATTGGCGAGACGTTTCTTGATGTGCAACGTCGAGCTGTCGCTGCCATTCAGCATATTGCCGATACTCATTCAGAAGGTCATATTCTTGTCGTTACACACGGTATGGTGATTCGTACGCTTCTTGTATATTGGAAACAGCAAACGCTCGCACAGTTATGGAAAAATAGCCGTGTATACGGTACGAGTGTGACCATCGTTTCGTTTGAAGGAGGAAAGTGGAATATAGAATGTGAGTCAGATATTTCACATCTTGAAAGTGAGATGACACATTTATGAGAAAATGGCTTATTTTATTTACAATCATCTTTTTGATTAGCGGTTGTGTACAGCAAAATAAAGGAACGACGTTTGTTACGACAGTACAATATGTTGTTGATGGGGATACAATCAAAATAAAAAAAGATGGGGAGATTGTAACCGTTCGTCTATTAAACATTGACACGCCAGAAACGTATCGTGAAAAACAGGCGTATGGTGAAGAAGCAAAGCAATTTGCTAAAGATGTCCTTCTTCACAAAAAAGTGACGGTCGAATTAAGTGCGAAAGAACAACCGTATGATCGCTACGGTCGATTGCTTGCGTACATATGGTTGGAGGATGGAACTTTGTATCAAGAAAAAATTGTACAGGAAGGGCTGGCACGTGTTGCATACGTATTTGAGCCGGATACGAAATATGCTAAGCGATTATATAAGGCGCAAGAACAAGCAAAAAAAGCGAAAAAGCGTATTTGGAGTGTGGATGGATACGTAACAGAAAAAGGATTTAATATGAGCGTATGGCCCGACAAAGCTTCATGAATATAAAAGGGCTGAATGAAACAGCCCTTTTAATGTGCGAGCATCGCTTCCATATCTTCTTCCACATCGCCGATGAGTTTGAGACCAAACATATCTTGTAGTACATGTAGTACGCCTTCAGAAATAAAGTGCGGTGCTTTCGGTCCAATTCGAATGTCTTGAATGCCTAAACTAAACAATCCGAGTAAGATGGCAACCGCTTTTTGTTCAAACCATGAAAGGACGATGCTGACAGGCAGTTCATTCACTTCACAGCCAAACGCTTCTGCAAGCGCCATCGCAATTTTTACTGTCGAAATCGAGTTGTTGCATTGTCCTAAATCAATATATCGCGGAATGTTTGTACCAGGAACGACACCATAATCTACGTCGTTAAAGCGGAATTTTCCACAAGATGTCGTTAAAATAACTGTGTTTTTCGGTAAAGACGTCGCTAATGAACGATAATATTCGCCGCCTTTTCCAGGCGCGTCACAGCCTGCGATGACGAAAAAGCGTTCAATTTTTCCTTCCTTTACAGCTTGAATAATTTCTGGCGCAATTTGAATGACCGTTTCGTGATGGAAACCAGTAACTAATGTTTCGTCTGATTCGATATTTGCTTCTGGAAGTTGTAACGCTTTCTCAATTAACGGCGTGAAATCGTCATTCTCGATTTTTTGTACATGTTCTAATCCAGCTACATCGTATGAAAACATGCGATCAGCATACGAGCCTTTAATCGGCATGACACAGTTTGTTGTCGCTAAAATGGCGCCAGGGAATTTTTCAAATAGACGACGTTGGTCGTACCATGCTTTTCCGACATTCCCTTTTAAATGTTTATATTTTTTTAATTGTGGATAGCCGTGCGCAGGCAACATTTCAGAATGCGTGTAAATGTTAATTCCTTTTCCTTCTGTTTGTTTTAGTAGTTGTTCAAGGGCAAATAAGTTATGTCCTGTAACGAGAATACATTTTCCTTCAATTTTATTTTGCGTTACGCGAACAGGTTGAGGAATGCCGAGTCGCTCTGTATGTGCTCGGTCGAGCAATTCCATGACACGAATAGCAGCTTTTCCGACTTTCATCGCCATGTCCATATGTTCTTGCACGTTAAAGTTAGAGTTTGTTAGTGTCATATACAACGCTTCATGTGTCGTTGTATCTACAAATGGATCGGTATATCCAAGTTGATGAGCATGCGTGCGATATGCTGCAATTCCTTTTAGCGCAAACACAATCGTATCTTGTAAACTTGCAATGGTTTCATCTTTGCCGCAAACACCGACAACTGTACATCCCCCTATTGGTGTTTGTTCACATTGGTGACAAAACATCATAACCCCTCCTTTTCTTATTAACACTTTAACAATAGGGAAAAATACGTACGTCGTAAGTGATGCATATCACACTTTCATATAAAAATGTGAACAACATTTGACAATATTCCATATTGAATGACGAGAAAGAATGTATTAAAATGAAAGAAAATTGAATCAACTAAACTACTAGGGGTGCCGGATGGCGATGGCTGAGAGGGAAACGCGCAATCAGTTTTCCAACCCTTTGAACCTGATCTGGTTTGTACCAGCGGAGGGAAGTAGGCTATGTTTTCGGTATGCAAACTAGTCGATTCTGTCCGACTAGTTTTTTATTTTTTAAGGGGGGAATGAATGATGAATGTAGGACAATGGTTAACACGTGTGAGAGAGGAATCGCCGCTTGTACACAATATAACAAATGTCGTGGTGACCAATTTTGTTGCGAATGGTTTACTTGCTCTAGGTGCATCTCCTGTTATGGCGTATGCAAAAGAAGAAGTAGCGGATATGGTTCGTTTAGCTCGTGCTTTAGTGTTAAACATCGGTACATTAAACGAAACAGACGTAGAAGCGATGGTTGTTGCCGGGAAAGCAGCAAACGAAGCAAACATCCCTGTTATTTTCGATCCTGTTGGGGCAGGTGCGACGGTGTATCGCACCGAAACAGCAAAACGTATATTACACGAAGTGAACATTTCGATTTTACGTGGAAATGCATCAGAAATTGCAAGCATTACTGGAGAACAAGCACGCACAAAAGGAGTCGATGCAGGGGATGTGCAAGGGGATCTCGTGCATGTAGCGAAAAAAGCAGCGCGTATGTTTCGTTGTACAGTTGTTGTGACCGGGAAAGATGATGTGGTGACAGATGGTGAAAAAGTAATGATCGTCTCAAACGGTGATGTGATGTTGACGAAAGTAACCGGAACAGGTTGCTTATTAAGTGCAATATTAGGCGCATTTGCTGGCGTAGGAGAAAATGTGATCATATCATCTGTCGCTGCGCTTGCTTATTACGGTGTAGCGGCTGAAAAAGCAGCGAAACACGCCAAAGCGCCTGGTTCTTTTCAGCTTGCATTTCTTAATGCTTTATACGAAACGAGCGCAGAAGAAGTGAATGAATACGCACACATTCGAGGGGAATAAAATGATGAAACAAAAACTATCTTTATACTTTGTGATGGGAAGCGTCGATTGTACGAAAGATCCGCTTGCTGTGCTGGATGAAGCGATCGAAGGCGGCATTACGATGTTTCAGTTTCGTGAAAAAGGAAAAGGGGCACTGACAGGAGTTGAAAAATATCGTTTAGCCGAGAAGTTGCTTGAGCGATGCCGTGCTCACAACATTCCTTTTATTGTAAATGATGATGTTGATTTAGCACTTGCCTTACAGGCAGACGGTATTCATGTCGGACAAGAGGACGAAGCAGCTGAACGCGTTCGCAATCGCATAGGGAATAAATATTTAGGGGTATCTGTTCACAACTTGACTGAAGTAAAAAAAGCGCTTGCTGCTCACGCCGATTATGTTGGATTAGGTCCCATTTTCCCAACTGTTTCAAAAGAAGATGCCAAACAAGCATGTGGACTGACGATGATTGAACATATTCGTGCGCACGAAAAACATATTCCACTCGTTGCGATTGGAGGAATTACACACCAAACAGCAAAACAAGTGATTGAAGCGGGGGCAGACGGAATTGCCGTCATTTCCGCCATTTGTCGTGCCGAACAAATTCGTGAACAAACAAAAAGACTGTATGAGATTGTTATGTGTGCAAAACGAAAAGGCGACAGATAGTGTCGTCTTTTTCTATTTTTTGTGCAGGATTTTACCCACATATGTCGAAAAAAACAGCGAACATACGAAAGAAGGAGATGGGAAAGATGGAACATATCGTATTGTCATATGAAGATCGAGTTGCAACAATTGAGTTGAATCGTCCAGATGCGCTGAACGCTTTAAACGAGAAAATGTTAGCGGAGCTGTTACAAGCGTTAAAAGAAGTGGAAAAAAGCGAGGCGGATATTGTCGTCATTCGTGGGCGTGGAAAAGGATTTAGTGCAGGGGGAGACATTAAAACGATGTTGCAGTCAACGAATGAACATTCATTCATAGAAGTGATGGAAACGATTAAACAAATTGCAATAATGTTACATCAATTGCCGAAACTAACGATCAGTTACGTGCACGGTGCAGCTGCAGGGTTAGGATTTAGTTTAGCGCTTGCTTGTGACTATGTGATCGCAAACGAACAAGCGCGCGTTGCAATGAATTTTATCGGTATTGGCTTAGTTCCAGATGGTGGGGGGCATTTCTTTTTAAAACGAAAAATTGGTGATATCAAATCGAAGCAAATCATATGGGAAGGAAAAGTAATGGGTGCACAAGAGGCATATGAAGTGGGACTTATTGATGAAATCGGTGATGAGCAAACGATTCAACAAAAAGTAACGGAGTGGCTAGCAAAGCCGATTCGTGCGATGATTGCAACAAAGCAGTTGTATGCTTATTTAAGTGAAGAACAGTTATTGAACACGTTGCAAATGGAGACGGCGTATCAAGCGGAAATGCGTAAAACAAAAGATCACGAAGAAGGTATTCGTGCCTTTTTAGAGAAGCGTCGCCCGCATTTTAGCGGAAAATAAAAAATTTGAAAAACTTTCATCTTTGCCCTAGCCTGTTTGAGACTGTGACGTGTATAAATGAGATATAGAAAATATGACGAAAAGGGCGGCTGAAGATGAAAGTAGTGATTATTGACGATTACGCGCCGACATTAGAAATGATGGAGGCGATGCTCGAACATATTAAAGGCATTTCCATTCATCCGTTTGAAGATGCGGACGAGGCGTATGCATATATTTTATCTCAACATGTCGATGTCATTTTAATGGATATTTGTATGCCAAAAACAGACGGTATTGAATGGTGTCGTCGATTGAAGCAACATGAGCAATTGCAGCACGTTCCTGTATTAATGGTTACCGGTTACGATGATGAACAAAAATTAGAAGAGGCATTTGCAGCGGGGGCGTTTGATTACATTCGTAAGCCGTTCACCATGGTCGAACTCGTTTCGCGTGTTCAATTGGCATATCGCCAAAAAGAAACGATGGATCAACTGAAGCGAACGAACGAAGCATATATGGAAAGTTATCGGCATATGTGGACGATGCAAAAAAAGATGAATGAAGACTTACACTTAGCTCGACTCGTTCAAGAAGGTTTACTTCCTGAACCGCTGAATAATGAACATATTCATTTTGTCGGGACGTATATTCCTTCTTCACAACTATCTGGTGATTTATATTTTTGGCAACAAGTTTGTCCGCATATGTATGCTTTTATTGTGATTGATGTCATGGGGCACGGCGTTGCATCTGCACTTGTCGCGATGTCGATTCGTTCTTTATTACACGGCTTAATGACGAAAGTGACAGACCCGCTTCTTGTTGTGCATGAATTAAATCGACATGCTTTTCAATTGTTTGGAAAGGAAACGAAACATTACTTTACTGCTTTTTACGGAACAATTGATGTAAAAAGGAAAGTCATTGAATATGTAAACGCAGGCCATCCTCCAGCCATATTGATGACTAATCGAAAAACAATGTTTCTTAAAGAGGGGGGCATTCCAATTGGCATTGTACCAAATGCTCCATATAAAAAAGGGACGGTTTCGTTTCAACATGACATTTATCTTATGATTTACACAGACGGATTAATCGACGTGTTAGGTGAAGAATGTGCAAATCAGCTTGCCGATATGATGCAAACGGCTCATACGTTTGATGAGATGGTAACAAAAATAAATGAAAAAGCACAATATGATAAAGGAAATGACGATGTTACATTCGTCTCTATTCATGTAAAATAAGGCTCATCTATCTTTTAAAAAAACGGGTGCCCTGAAAGTAGCAGGGCACCTACTTATTTGATGTCTACAAATTGATCAAGTTGACAGATCGATAATATATGCTTAATAGGTGCTGAAACGCCTGTCATTTCAATACGCATTCGATCTTTCAATGGATACAACCAGCTAATCAGCAAACGAACGCCTGAGCTATCAATAAATCGAACAGCAGATAAATCGATTTGTAAATGAGATGTTTCCCACGGCTGTGATTGAATTGTTTCTTCCATGATGCGTGATGTTTCAAAGTTAATATCTTGCTGAAAAGAGACAACGATTTTATCATCATATGTAACAACGTCGATCATATTTCTCCCCCTTTATTTCGTGCGACAATAACAACGGCGCGTTTTCCTTTTTCGTCAAATGAAAAATGGGAAGCAAGCTGTTGAACGAGAAAAAGTCCGCGTCCTCCTTGATGAGTTAAATCAGGAGGAGGAGCGTTGAGTTTCTCCTCCCATTGAAAGCCGTCTCCTTCATCAATGACTTCAATGATGATTGCTTCATCTGACCAACTGATTTGTACAGCAGCATATTTTTTTGTAGAGTGTCGAATAACATTTGAGACGAGCTCCCATAATATTAATTGAATTGTATATTTTTGTATTTCGTCCAGTTGAATATGACCATGTATTTGCTCGAGCATCGCTGAAATCATTGTGCTATAATTTGTTTCATTTAGTTGAGCTTGAATCATTGTTTTTTAATTGAATCAAAAGTTGTTTTATATAAGGATGTTTATAATCCCCTTGATGCTCGAGACGATACAATTGACTCCATAAAGAGTTATATGTTGAACGAAACGAGAGCGGAACGTTTTCTCCAAATGAGCGTTGCAAATGCATGAGACGAAACTTTGCATAATTTCGTGACGGCACATCATTTGGAAGAAGCCCCATATCGATGCGAATGAGTTGCTCGTTTACTTCGTGAAGCAACGTTTCCGCCATTTCATCGATATGCGCAAATGTGCGTTGCTCGTATTTCAGCCGTGGACGTTTCATCGTCATCTTCCTCCGTTTAACAATTACGAATTAAACTTTTCAGTCAGTTCTTGATTTAAGTCGTTTAACTGTTCGGCCATTTCAGCAATTTGTGAGGCAGCGGATGAAATTTCATCAAACATTTGATGAAACTGTTCAATGAGTGAAGTAAATTGATCGATTTTTTTACTTGTTGATTTTACATCAGTAACGGACTGATCAAAAATATGAATAATGCTTTCATTTGCTTGTCGGAATGCTCGCGTTTCCTCGACAATTTGTTGAAACGCATGTTCAAATTTTCGAATCGTTTGTTGAACAATATCGATGTGATTTTGAATGTAGTCGAGCGATTGTTCTGTCTGCGTTGCAAGTTTTCGCACTTCATTGGCTACGACGGCAAATCCTTTTCCGTGTTCACCCGCACGCGCAGCTTCAATGTTGGCATTTAACGATAAAATATTTGTTTGATTGGAAATGTTGCGAATCGCGTTGACGATTTCACCAATTTTTCGCGAGCTATCGGTCAGTTCGTTCGTAAGCGACTTTGTGCCTTCAATTAATGTAGCAACACCATCTAGTTTTGTTAACGTTTGTTTTACATCTTCTTTTCCTTTTTCGACTCGTTCGCTCATTTGAACGGATTGACGTTGAATACTTGTTACTTCATTTAACATGCTTTGCACATTTTTTTGTACTTCAAAAATGGAAGCAGTCGTTTCTTCCGCGCTTGACGCAAGCGTTGTCGATGATTCTGTTAAACGATGCTGCAACTCTGCAATTTCATTTAACTTCATCATAGACGATGTGTACGATTCAATATATGTTTCAATCGCGATTTGCATATCGAATGAACAAAGTTTAGCAAACGATCGGTAAATGTTTGTTGCTTCTGTTGGAGGTAATTCTTCCATCAATATGTTAAGCACTTCATTTTGAATGATCGTATAAGCGCCTAAATACCATTCTGGAAATAGACCGATTCGGTTATGAACGTTGCCGATCACTTTTCGCCGAATGATGTACTGTTCACCAATTTCTCCAGACACCATATCCATTAAATAAGCGCGCAACGTTTGTTTTAAGCGATCAATCGTCGAATGATTGTCAATAATGCGTTTTAAATGTGACATTTGCCCAACTTGATCGTAAAACGCATTGACGATTCGTTCGACATGCTTAGCAAAGAGCGGGCGAATGGAAGCAAGTTGTTGTATATCTTCTTCTGTTAATGCGACGAAAGCAACTTGCTGTTTTCGATCGCTTGAAAGAAGTTGCCGATAATATGTTGAAACATGAGAAAATGTAGAAAGGTGAAGAGTGGAGTTTTCTTTTTCTTTTTGATGTTTTTTGCGAAACAATTGAATGCCCCCATGTTCATTAAAAAGGGCGTGAAATGGACATTTTGACATCATTTTCCCTCCAGTTTTCATAAAAAATCCCCCATAATATTATATCATGTACTGTAAAAATAAGAAGGAAAATTTTCATTTTATTTCCGAGGGAAGCGCAAAAAATGACAAAGTTTTCTCTACTTGTCGAATGAAAAAGAATAAAGTAGAATGTATATTTGTGAACCATATGAACTGCGGAGAGAGAAGCGATGAGTAAAAAAATTTTATACTTATTTTTTGTTTTAATAGGGGCTACGGTCGTTATTTTTGCGAATATGAAACATAACATTTATACGTTTATGTAAAATAGGTATTTCCATTAGTACATGTATCCCCCTTCGTACATACGCTAGAAGTGTAACAAACTTTAATGCGAAGGGGGGATGAAATATGCGCTGTCGTCCGAATATGATGCCGCCAATCGTTCATCCAACAAAATGTTGTACGCAACATCAGATGCAAACAACAATTGTGCCACACATTCATCCGTCACATACGACGTATGTGAATCATCATTTGTTCCAGCATCAACATTATTTTCCTCATACACAATCTGTTGTGAACGATGTATCACATCAACATGTTGTTTGTCCAGGGCCTGGTCCGTTTCCACGGCCATTTTAACCGAAGGCAATTCGCCTTCGGTTTTTGTCGAAAAAAAGACGAAGTTTGTGAAAATGAAAAATTGACAACGACTGCTTTTTCTGAAAGAATAGGTGTAGACATGGATAATTGAGGTGAGCAAACGTGCTTTCAGATCGCATCAACTTAACAGCAAAAGACATTCTTGAAAAAGAGTTTAAAATAAGTATGCGCGGATACAATCAAGATGAAGTTGATCGCTTTCTTGATTTAGTCATTAAAGACTATGAAACATTTCATCAAATGATTGAACAATTACAACAAGAAAATGCAAAATTGAAAAGCCAATTGCAGGAGGCACAAAAACGTCAGCCATCTCAAACGGGAACGACGAACTTTGATATTTTACAACGTCTCTCTAATTTAGAGAAGCATGTTTTTGGTAGCAAACTTTATGAATAAATGTTCCAACCTTTTCTATTGATTTGGCTTATCGTTTCGGATATACTAACATATGCTTACATGAATCATGTTCGGGTAATCGCTGCGATGTGTATGCATCGTAGAGGAAAGTCCATGCTCGCACGGTGCTGAGATGCCCGTAGTGTTCGTGCCTAGCGAATGCATAAGCTAGGGCAGTCTGGCGATGAGCTGGGCTGACGGCAGGGAAAGAGCCTACGTCCTTCAATGGATATGGCTCGACTACCTTTAATGTGCCACAGTGACGTAGTCTTGCTGGAAACGGCAAGAGTGGAACGCGGTAAACCCCACGAGCGAGAAACCCAAATGATGGTAGGGGCACCTTCTCAAAGGAAATGAACGGAGAGAAGGACAGGCGTACAGCCTGTAGATAGATGATTACCACCGAAGTACGAGGCGCAAGCCGTTTGCAGTACGACGGAACAGAACATGGCTTACAGAACATGATTCATGGCATCACTCTCCTGCATAACGTCAGGGGAGTTTTTGTTTTTTTGGGAGTACGAGGGGAGAGTTGGCTTTGAACAAAAAATTAGCATCTTTGTTTGGTTTAGATACATTTTTATCTGTGTCTCATGCCATTATTCAAGAAGCAGACGAAGGAATCATTGTTACGGATAGTGAAGGGCATATTTTATTAGCTAACCCAGCTTTTGAAACAGTGACAGGTTATACGCAAGAAGAAGTGCTCGGAAAAAAACCGAATATTCTTCGCTCTGGTTTACACGATCGCAAGTTTTATGAAAACATGTGGGAAACGTTGCGCGATCATGGAGTTTGGAAGGGAGAAATTTGGAACAAACGAAAAAATGGCGAGTTGTTTGTCGAATGGTTAACGATTAAAGCCATCTATGATGCTACCGAAAATCCAACGCATTATGTAGCGATCTTTTCAGATGTGACGCAGCATAAGCGGACGATGGAACAACTTGCGCGATTATCGAACTATGATTTGTTGACCAGCGTTCCAAATCGACAATTATTTACGAAACGTCTTCAACATTTACTTGATATGGCACGTCGCTACAATCAGCAATTAGCGATTTTGTTTCTTGACTTAGACCGCTTTAAATATATTAACGATGAGCTTGGTCATTACAATGGAGACATATTGTTAAAAAAGGTAGCCAATCGTTTAAAAAAGCTACTGCGCACAAAAGATACGTTAGCGCGTATTGGTGGAGATGAATTTGTTGTCATTTTACCTAAACTAAAAGATGTTCAAGAAGCTGTTAGCATAGCAGAACAAATGGTTGAATCATTACAAGCTCCTTTTATGTTAAACGGAAAAGATGTATATATGTCCGCAAGCATCGGCATAAGCATGTACCCAAACGACGGAGATGATGGGGAAACATTATTACGTCGAGCCGATCGCGCCATGCAAAAAGCGAAAGAAAGCGGAAGAAATCGCTTTGAATTATATACAGCTAAGTTAGACTACCAAAGCGAAGTGGTCATGTTAGAAAATTATTTGCGAAAAGCGATTGAACGAAACGAGTTGCTTGTTTACTACCAACCTGTTGTTCATATGAAAACGAAAAAAATTGAAGCACTTGAAGCATTAATACGTTGGCAACAACCGAATATCGGGTTCGTTTCTCCTGCGCAATTTATTCCGCTTGCAGAAGAAACGGGATTGATTGTTCCAATAACAAAATGGCTATTCGAACAAGCGTGTATACATATCAAGGCGATGCATCAATTCGCTCCACATATGAAAATCGGAATCAACATTTCTGCTGTTCATTTTCAACAAGACGATTTTGTTGAGCAATTATCAACGATTGTCAAACAAAACGATGTACATCCGCGCTTTTTTAAATTAGAACTAACAGAAAGTACGATTATGCCAAATGCAGAGGAGTCTGTTCAAAAACTTGTACAGTTAAAACAGTGTGGTTTTAAACTAGCTATTGATGATTTTGGGACAGGTTTTTCTTCATTAAGTTATTTACATCGTTTTCCAATTGATATTTTAAAAATCGATCAATCGTTTATTCGTCGCTTATCTCTATATAGCGATGATGCGACGATCGTCTCAACAATTATTATGATGGCTCATCATTTGCATTTATCAGTCGTGGCGGAAGGAGTCGAGACAGAGCAACAATATGAGTTTTTAAATAAACAACAATGTGATATGGCACAAGGATATTACATTGCTAAGCCGATGCCAATAGATGAGGTGCAGCACTTTATTCAAGAATGGGATGAATATATGAATGAAAGGTGAATGAATATGGGGCACATAACGTTAATTGCTACTGCAGCGATGGGGCTTGAGTCCATTGTTGCAGATGAAGTACGCGCGCTCGGGTATGACTGTCAGGTGGATAATGGAAAGGTGACGTTTGTTGCAGATGAGCGGGCGATTTGTCGCACGAATTTATGGCTTCGCACAGCCGATCGTGTAAAAATCAAAGTGGGCGAATTTTCGGCGACAACGTTTGATGAGTTGTTTGAACAAACAAAAGTGCTGCCATGGGCACAGTTTTTACCTATGGACGCCCAATTTCCTGTCGTTGGGAAGTCGGTTAAATCAAAATTGTTCAGTGTATCGGATTGTCAAGCGATCGTAAAAAAAGCGATTGTTGAAAATTTAAAACAACATTATGGCGTTTCATGGTTCGAGGAAACAGGTGCACAATTCCGTATTGAAGTTGCTTTACATAAAGATATCGCTACATTAACAATCGATACGAGTGGTGCTGGGTTGCATAAAAGGGGTTATCGTATCAAGCAAGGGGAAGCGCCATTAAAAGAAACGTTAGCAGCAGCGCTCGTTCAATTAACGAATTGGACGCCAGATCGTCCGTTTGTTGATCCGTTTTGTGGATCGGGAACGATTGCGATTGAAGCAGCACTGATTGGTCAAAATATTGCACCAGGATTTAACCGCGATTTTGTATCCGAACAATGGAGTTGGATTCCATCTCAATTGTGGGACGAAGCAAGAGAAGAGGCGGAAGATTTAGCGCGTTACGATCAACCGCTACATATTGCCGGCTTTGATATTGATCATCGCATGGTAGACATTGCAAAAACAAATGCGCAAGAAGCAGGATTAGCCGACTTAATTGCGTTTAAACAAATGCAGGTGAAAGATTTTCGAACGAAAGATGAGTACGGCGTCATCGTCGGCAATCCTCCTTATAGTGAGCGATTAGGGGAAAAAGAGGAAGTAGAGCAGTTATATCGGGAAATAGGAAAAACATTCGTTGCACTCGATACGTGGTCGATTTATATTTTAACATCCCATCGTCAATTTGAACAGTTGTACGGAAAACAGGCAACGAAGCGTCGCAAATTGTTTAACGGCTTCATTGAAACACAATATTATCAGTTTTGGGGGCCTCGTCCGCCGCGTTCATATGACAAGCTGTCTCGTTGACAGCTTCTTTTTCTTTTCAACTTCATTGACTTCTTTCTTTTTTTGGTCGATAATTAATGTTTGTGTACTTCGTTAAAATTAATGGAGGGGCTAAAAAATATGAGTAAATATCCGTTTACATTAAGCAAAAACGAAAACTTTTTTGATAAATTAAACGAATGGATTGGGGACGTGTTTTACGATATTTTACCTGAAGCAGGGTTTGAATTGCGAGATGAACAGATTTTTATGGCATTTCAACTTGAGCGGGCATTTAAAGAGAAAAAAGTGATGTTTGCTGAAGCCGGTGTAGGAACAGGAAAAACGATCGTATATTTGCTTTATGCTATTTGCTATGCACGTTATATCGGAAAACCTGCCATTATTGCTTGTGCAGATGAAACGTTAATTGAACAGCTTGTAAAAAAAGAGGGAGATATTGCGAAAATTTCGCGCGTTTTAAACATAAACATTGATGTTCGCTTAGCGAAGTCACCAAATCAATATTTATGTTTAAACAAATTGGACGATATATTAATGACGGAAGAAGAGGAATTGTATGAGCAAATTTTTGATGAATTGCCTCCATTTGTTCATGATCATGCCCCACTTCAAACGTTTTATCATTACGGTGATCGGAAAGATTACTCTCATTTAAGCGACGAGCAATGGTCAAAAATTGCTTGGGATCCGTTTCAAGACTGTTTAGCATGTGAAAAGCGTCATCGTTGTGGTCAAACGTTATCGCGCGATTATTATCGCAAAGCAACGGATTTAATTATTTGTTCTCACGATTTTTATATGGAACATATTTGGACGTATGAAGCACGAAAGCGTGAAGGACAGTTACCACTGTTACCAGAAGCGAGTTGTGTCATTTTTGATGAAGGACATTTATTAGAGTTTGCTGCTCAAAAAGCGTTAACCTATCGTATGAAAGAAACGACATTAGAAACGTTACTTTCCCGTTTATTAGAAAATGATATTCGCGAACAATTAGCTTATTTAATCGAAGATACATTGGAACTTAGTGCACGATTTTTTGATGAATTGATGAATCATGCGAAAGCGGTATCGGGATCTAATCGTCAAGAGATAACATTTACCGCGTCTCTTTTGCAACTGGCACAAACGTTACGAACAAAAGTAGAACAAATTGGAGACGAACTCGTATTTGAGAGTGAAACGTATACGATTGACCATTATCAATTGAAAGTTGTTGACGAATATTTAGACCAAATTCATCATTCGCTATATTTATTCATTCATAATCGTGATGCCATTACATGGCTTGAATCATCGCTAGATGGCAATACGCTTGTCATTATGCCGAGGACGGTACAAGAAGTGTTGCGTGAAAAAGTATTTTCTAAACATATTCCATTTATTTTTTCATCTGCCACATTATCGAATGAAAAATCATTTGATTATATGGCAAAAAGTCTTGGCATCGACGAATATTTATCATTTCATGTTGATTCTCCATTTGACTATGATGAACAAATGACGATTTATATGCCAATGTTTGAAAACGATGAGCGTATATTTGAAGAAAAATATGCATATGCCATGCAAAAAATACGCGAAACGAATGGGCGTGCTCTTGTGTTATTCCCAACACGCGAACAATTAAATGAATTTAAAGCCCGTGCTCAGCAAGAAGACGGATTCACTTTTTTATTTGAAGGCGATCAAGAAATAAGCGAACTTGTTTCTCGTTTTCAAAATGAAGAAGAAACGGTTTTATGTGCCCAACATTTATGGGAAGGCTTAGACATTCCAGGTCCATCATTAAGTAACGTCATCATTTGGGCGCTTCCTTATCCACCGAATGATCCTGTTTTTCAGGCGAAGCGAAAACAAACGGACAATCCGTTTTGGGAAGTGGATGTTCCGTATATGATTTTACGATTGCGACAAGGGATAGGGCGTCTTATTCGTCAACGGGATGATCGAGGAATCGTGTGTATTTTTGTGACAAATGATGAACCAATGCAGGTGATTGAAACGATCAAACGTGTATTACCGACAGAGGTACATCAAAAATAAAGGAATATTTGTAAGTATTGTAGAATAACAAATACAATGGAATGGAGGGAAGAAAATGAAGAAAAATATTCAGGCAGTTGAAAAGCAATTTTTGCAGTACGTCAAAAAAATGATGGCATACAAAGAAGCTATTTCGCTTATGTATTGGGATTTGCGTACAGGGGCTCCGAAAAAAGGGGTTGACCAACGTTCAGAAGTGATCGGGATGTTATCGCAAGATGTATTTCATATGTCGACCTCAGAGCAAATGGCGGCATATATTGCGGAACTTTCAGCGAAGCCTGTACAGGAACAATTGTCATCGGTCACCCGTTATACGATAGCAGAATGCCAAAAGGAATACGAGCGAAATAAAAAAATTCCTGCTGATGAGTATAAACAATATGTCATTTTACAGTCCAAATCGGAAAGCGTATGGGAAGAAGCGAAAGCGAAATCTGACTTTTCCCTTTTTGAACCGTACTTAAAACAGCTTGTTGATTTTACAAAACGCTTTATCACATATTGGGGGACAAATGGACACCCATATAATACGTTATTAGATTTATACGAACCGGGTGTGACCGTTGATTTGCTAGACGGTGTGTTTTCAAAATTACGCGACCATATTGTTCCGCTCGTTCAACAAATTAGCGAGTCGCGATACAAGCCAGAAACAAACTTTTTATTTCAGCCGTTTCCGAAAGAAAAGCAACGAGCATTTAGTTTAGCGCTTTTAAAAGAATTAGGCTACGATTTTGATGCAGGGCGGCTCGATGAAACCGCGCACCCTTTTGCGATAACGTTAAATGAAGGGGATGTCCGAATTACAACGAAATATGACGAAAACGATTTTCGGACGGCTGTATTTGGTACGATTCACGAATGCGGTCATGCTCTTTATGAGCAAAATATTTCTAAAGAGCTAGCGGGTACACCTCTTTACGATGGCACATCAATGGGCATTCATGAATCACAATCGCTATTTTATGAAAATTTTATTGCTCGTCATTATTCGTTTTGGAAGCGGTACTATCGCTTGTTACAACAATATGCTCCGCATTTTGTTGACGTTCCATTGGATGATTTTTATCGTGCAATTAATGAGTCAAAACCGTCTCTTATTCGCATTGAAGCGGATGAGTTGACGTATCCATTACATATTATTATTCGATATGAAATGGAAAAAGCGTTGTTTGATGGCGCGATTGAAGTGAGAGATTTGCCACACATTTGGAATGAAAAATACGAGGCGTATTTAAGTATTCGTCCGAAACGTGATGCAGAAGGAATTCTTCAAGATGTACATTGGGCTGGAGGGAGTTTTGGTTATTTTCCATCGTATGCACTTGGATATATGTACGCGGCACAGTTTAAACACACAATGGAGAAAGAGCTACAATTTGATCGGTTGCTTGAAAATGGGGAACTTGTTCGTATTCGAGAATGGCTTACAAAGCATGTTCACCAATTCGGAAAGACGAAAAAACCGCTCGATATTTTACATGAAGTAACCGGGGAAGGTCTAAATCCGACCTACTTAATCCATTACTTAGAAGAAAAATATAAACATATTTATCGATTATAAAAAACCGGGCGAGTGCCCGGTTTTTTTACCAAAGTTTAAATCCTTTTGAGCCAGGAGGTGCATTTTGGATCATATCGATAAATGGAACAGTATATGCAATTAAAATGAGTACAACAGCAATACCGATCCATAATTTCCAGTTTTCAAATACGAGCGGTGTACGTTCAGCCTGTTCAGCAACTTCTGCAACAGGAAACTCTGTCTCACCTTTTGGAGCGAAAAACGCTAAGTTTGTAACGATGATAAGTACAAGAATAATACCGATAAACAAGATTGTTCCACCGACAGCTTGAGCGATTTGATAAGGAATCCACTCTAGCGCTTGTGGTGCATCGCCGTATGTTGAAAATGCTGAACGGCGAGGGGCGCCAAGCAACCCAGCAAAGTGCATTGCACTAGACATGAAAATCATACCAATTGACCAAACGATTGTTTGAATGATCGCTAAACGGTTCATCGCTTTTGTCATCACACGTCCTGTTAAATGTGGGATGAGCCAGTACGCTGCACCAAAGAACGTTAATACGACCGTTGTTGCTAATGTTAAATGGAAGTGACCTGTTACCCAAATCGTATTATGAACAACTTGGTTTAATTGGTGAGATGCGTTGACAAGACCACCAGCACCAGCAGGGATAAAGAACAACATACCGACAAATGGTGCAAAGAAACGCGCATCACTCCAAGGTAATTTCCGTAACCATCCAAATAAGCCTGTTGCCCCTTTTGAGCGACCATACATTTCAAATGTTGCGAACATTGAGAATGCAGTCATAAGCGATGGAATAACAACCATAAACGTTAAGACGACTTGTACGTATTTCCAAGCTGGATCAATCCCAGGTTCCACGAGTTGATGGTGGAAACCGACAGGAATCGAGAAAATTAAGAATAAAATGAATGACATACGAGCAAGAGAGTCAGAAAACATTTTTCCACCAATAATTTTTGGAATAATCGCATACCAAATCATATATGCCGGTAATAACCAGAAATATACGAGCGGGTGACCGAAATACCAGAACAATGTTCGGCTTACAAGTACGTTAATACGGTCAACGTAACCTAATGACCAAGGAATAAATTGGAATAATACAGTTGCTGCCACACCGAGCGAGCAAATGAGCCATAATATCATGTTAACAACGGCCATAAATGTAAGCAACGGACTTACTTGACCTGGATGAGCTTTTTTCCATTTAGCATAGTGGGCGAACATTGCAAAACCGCTAACCCAGCTACCGACAACAACAAGTGTCAAACCGATATAAAAGCCTGCATGTGCTTGGAGAGGTGCATAAAACGTATATAGAACAGAAGCTTCACCGATTAAAATATAAAATGCGGTGATTGCTGTACCGATTGTCATGAGCCAAAAACCGACCCAACCCCAAAATCGTACGCGATCAGAAAGTGTCCCAGCAGTACGACTTACAGCCGCAAATTGAAAACCAATGATAAAGAATGTAGTTAAAACAAGTCCAAGTAATACACCGTGAGTTGTTAAAATTGTATAATAGCTAATACCTGCCGGTAATTCAAATTTTCCAGAGCGCACAAGCACTTGCAATAGACCAGCAAGTCCTCCTAACGCAAGTGCAACGAAAGCGACATACATATGAGCCATGGCTAATTTGCCATCACGCGCATCTACTTTCCAAGTTCCGTTCATCATTGTTCAACCACCTTCACTTTCGCCATCATTAAGTGGTGACCGGTACCGCAATATTCATTACATAAAACGACATATTCACCAACTTTATTAAATGTTTGTGTATAGCTGCTTACGTACCCCGGCTCAACCATCATATTCACGTTTGTTCCAGCTATTTCAAAACCATGAATAACATCTTTTGTGGTTACGTTAATCGTTACTTTTGCCCCTTTTGGAATTTCTACTTGATTTGGCATATACGCAAATGCAGAAGCAACCATGTTTAATTGATATTCATTATCCCCTGTTTTAACAAGACCTGGTTTATCAAAAGGTGGCGTTTGGTCGACTTTTTCTGGATCGATTGTTGTTAAACAGCTCGGTGGTTGTGTGCCTTGTGCAAATGCTCCAACTCCTAAAACGGCTAAAAATACGAATAGCGAACCGATGCCGAAAAACAGCCAAATCTTTTCATATTTATGCATGTGCATAACATCTCTTCTCCTTTCTCCCTATAAACGATTTAAAAACAAGAAATATACGCTTACCCACGTGAAAATGAGGAAAAATCCTAAAAACAAAACGGAAGCAAGCGTTCCTTTTAATGCAGGTTCTTTCTCCACTTTTGTTTTTGGTGTGTTTGTGTTTAGTTGAGTTTTCACTTTCAGCCCTCCTTCCTTAATAAACATTAAATAGAAATGTATGCACTTTCATCATACAAAACAATTTGTGAAATGAAACGCTTTCTTCATATGTTTCACAAATTGTTCATTCGTTACTTTACCATCATCATAACCGTAAAAATAAGGGGTAGCTGTGACTTTTGTCACACAGATTTTGTGAGGTTGTGAAAAAAGTGTGAAATGTTTAGAAAAAGATGGGTATGAAATAAAAAAGAAGCTCACAAACGCAAGCTTCTTTTGTTTACTCATTATCAATCGTTAAAATGAGCTGCAATTCTCCCTTACTTTCGAAGTGAATTGGGACGCGAAATGCTTTATCAAAACCGTAAATTTTTGTTTGACCAACGAGGACAGTAGGAGGAGTAATGTCGATTGTAATTCCTTTTTGAGATACGATCGTTGCTAAGTTTCCTGCAATCATATTACCGAGTTCACCGGTAAATGACTCGAGCATTTCACCTTCTAAAGGCATACCGAACATCGTTTCTCCGATACTCCCAAACATCGTTTCATGTCCTTCGATCATGAGGCGTCCGCGTAAATCTCCAGTCATTCCAACCAATACACTAATGGACGTTTGGGTGAAAGGTTGTGTAAACAAGGAAGGTTTGTCAATTGTCATCGTTAGTGGGATGATAGAGCGAATCGATTCGATCGTTCCATTTAAAATCGTTGTAATTTTTTCACCTAAAGCCATAAAAAGCACCCCCTTTTTTCTTCATCATAACAAATTTTTCACTTTGATTACATCATTTTTCGACAAATACAGACAATGAAAACATAAAAAACATAGTGACGAAACAATAAATTGCGTTATAATGAAAGTGCACAACAACATACCTCCTTTCAAAACGTCGAAAGCTTTTCCTCCTATTTTTATGGGGAAAGCTTTTTTTTACTTAGTATGTATAAAATTGCTTTATCAGAAAAATATTATCATTAATGAAAGGAGGGAAATATATGCCGAGCATCGTTGCGGTGGAATTAGCTGAGCTTCCTTACCGCGCTTCGCAAAAAGAAGTGATGGTTGCAATAAAACGTATGTTTCAACATCGTTATGAACATATTGACCGTCTATTATGCATTTTTGAACACGATCATATTCAATCAAGAACGTTTGTACAACCATTAGATTGGTATATGACAGAACATTCATTTGCTGAAAAAAATGCGCTGTATATTGAACATGCCGTTCGATATGGGAAAGAGGCAATCGAACGTTGTTTACAGATCACCAATATTCATTTTGAAGACATTGAAGCCATCTTTTATATTTCAACGACTGGGATCGCTACACCGAGCATTGAGGCGAGAATCATGAACGAGCTACCTTTTTCGATACATACGAAACGAATTCCCGTATGGGGGCTCGGATGTGCAGGGGGAGCAGCTGGCATTGCTCGCGCGGTCGATTACTGTCGAGCATATCCAAAAGCGAAAGTGCTTGTCCTTGCGATAGAATTTTGCAGTCTCACTTTCCAACTTGAGGATGTGTCAAAAAGCAATCTTATTGGCACATCACTATTTGCTGATGGAGTAGGTTGTGCGTGTGTTGTAGGAGATGATGTGCAGTTGCGAAGTATAGCCCCGCAGGTGATCGATATGCAATCGGTATTTATGCGTAATATGGAAGATGTCATGGGGTGGAATATAGAAGATAAAGGGTTTTACGTGGTGTTCTCTCGGCATATTCCGACTATTATTCGTCAATCGATTGGTGGAATCGTGGAATTGTTTTTACGGAAAAATGGGCTTGGCGTTTCGCAAATTGAACATTTTGTTGTACATCCAGGTGGCAAAAAAGTGCTTGATGCCTATCAAGATAGTTTACATATAGATGAAAATAAGTTAACTCACGCCATTCATGTTTTACGAGAGTACGGAAATATGTCGTCTGTGACTGTGCTTGCTGTTTTACGGCGTTTTTTACAACAGTCTATCACTCAACAACAACACGGCCTAATGATGGCGATGGGTCCTGGATTTAGCTGTGAGCTTTTGTTGTTAAAATGGGGGAATGAAGTATGAAATGGGGAGTATTTTTTCTTTTAATTGTTCAACGATTTGTTGAGTTGTGCTGGGCAAAAAGAAATGAACGATGGATGAAGGAGAGAGGAGCAAAAGAATTTGGGCAAAATCACTATAAATATATTGTCTGTATGCATATCTTATTTTTTGTTTCGCTATTGCTCGAAGGAAGGAAGAAACGCGAATCGACTTTATGGTCATTTTTGTTTAACATATTTATCATTTTACAGCTGTTTCGCTTTTGGATTATCGCTTCACTTGGACGGTGTTGGAATACGAAAATTATTGTATTGCCAAATACAGAACGGATACAGAAAGGCCCATATCGGTGGTTTCGGCATCCCAATTATCTTGTTGTTGTCCTTGAATTTATCATTATCCCCCTTATGTTTCAAGCATATTGGACGGCAGTCATATTTACAGTATGGAACGCGTACCTTTTATTGATCCGTATTCGTGTAGAGGAACAGGCGCTACGTTTATTAAAATCCCCTCATAAGTAGGGGAATTTTTATGTATTTTTTTTGTGAACTACAGTAAAATGAATGTAGATTTTTTAAAAGGGGTATGGGGAAAAATGCAAAAAACAAAAACAGAACCGTTGCAACAATGGATATATCGCTTAATTGCACTTCATGATCAATTTGTCGAGATAGGCGACATAGTGCAAGCTAAAAAAACAAAACAATTGATTAAAAAAGCGTATGATGGAGAGTTTACAATTGCTTTTTGTGGTCACTTTTCTGCTGGAAAGTCTAGTTTAATTAATGAATTGATTGGGGCTCCGCTTTTACCATCTAGTCCAATTCCAACGAGTGCAAATCTTGTAAAAGTAAAGGCGGGAAAACCGTATGCGCGCGTATATTATAAAGCTAGTCAGCCGATTGAATATGTTGCTCCTTACGATTACGAAGAGGTAAAAACGTTTTGTCGAGACGGTGATACCATTGATATGATTGAGATTAGCGATGAAACAGATGCGATTCCGAGTGGAATTGTATTGATGGATACACCGGGTATTGATTCGACAGATGATGCGCATCGCTTGGCGACAGAGTCTGCTCTTCATTTGGCGGATGTTATATTTTATGTGATGGATTACAACCATGTGCAAGCGGAAATGAACTTCGAGTTTACCAAACGGTTGTCGCAGTATGGAAAAACGATATACTTAGTTGTGAATCAAATTGATAAACATCGTGAAGAAGAGCTTCCGTTTTCACTATTTGCTCGCTCGGTGGAAGAAGCGTTTCAGCAATGGGGCGTCGCATTTGAACGCATTTTTTATACGTCGTTGAAACAAAAAAACAATGTATATAACGAGTTCGAAGCATTAAAACAACTATTACAGTCGCTTTTCAGAAGGAAAAATGAGCGGCTTCTACAAAGTATACATATTGCGGTCGAGCAAATGATTGATGAACATATGCGATTAGTGATTGCGCAACAGGAAGAAGAAGAACAAAACATTCGTCAATTGCTTTCGTTCAATAATGAGCAGGAACTTCTGAAAAAGATCGAAGAAATGGAGCGAACGATTAATGACATAAAGAAAACGTGGTCAATTGCTAAGCAACAGGTTGAACAGCAGCTAGCAACAACATTAGATAACGCCTATATGATGCCTTATGAAACACGAGAGTATGCGCGTGCCTATTTAGAAGCATGTCAACCTGATTTTAAAGTTGGTTTCTTATTTACAAAGCAAAAAACGGAGGAAGAACGTAAAAAGCGGTTGCGTGTTTTTTATAAAGATTTACATAAAAAAATTGAAAGTCAGTTGGAATGGCACATTCGTGACTTGCTGAAACGTTTTTATCAACAATATGACGTCCATGACCATGAGTTGTTACATCGTATCCAACAATTAACGGTTCCATTCTCAGAACAATGGATTGTTGAACGGAAAACGAGTCAACCGCTTGTAACAGGAGATTATGTGTTAACGTATACAAACGATATAGCAACCGAGATCAAACGGTTATATCGCGACGTAGCCCTTCAAGTAGTGGAGCAAATGATTGAAAGAGGAAAAGCACAACAACGATTAGCGATGTATGAACAACAACTTGCACAGCTCACCGAGGAACAGGCGCGTTGGGAACGATTAAAACAACTTGCGCGTCAACGTGAACATACGCGTCAACAGTTGCGAAAAACTGTCGAAACGGCAAAGCTACGAAACGATGAAGCCGTTTATCCGTTTATTCATGAGACGTTTATGATGCGAGAGAGCAAAAGAAATACCGAAGAAGTTTCCTGTGTGAACGAAAAGATGCAAGAAGAACATCCAATTCCACCAGCACAAACAACGAGCGAGACGGTTGAACAAATGGTTGAAAAATTGCGTACGGTTAGCCAAATGATCGCTCCGATTGAAGGATTAAAACAACTAGCGAAAGAAATGAACGAAAAGGTTCGGCAGCTTCAACAACGGACGTTTACGATTGCTCTATTCGGAGCCTTTAGTGCTGGAAAATCTTCGTTTGCAAATGCGTTAATTGGCGAACACGTCTTACCTGTTTCGCCACATCCAACAACGGCGACAATTAATAAAATTGTTCCACCAACAGATGAGCATCCACATGGAACCGTTGTCGTACAAGTAAAAACGGAGCAACAGCTTTTAAACGATTTACAACACTCTTTGCGTTTTTTCGGTGTACAAGTTCATTCATTACAGGAGGCGATCGAAGAAAGCGTAAAGGCGATTTGTAATCACCATGTTGAAGCAAAAGAGCGCGTACATTGGGCGTTTTTACAAGCTGTTGTGCGTGGGTATGAACAAATGAAAGAAAAGCTTGGACACTTGCTTACGATTTCACTTGAGCAATTTCACGAATATGTAGCGAATGAAACGAAATCGTGTTTTGTTGAATGGATTGAGCTATATTATGATTGCCCATTAACTCGCGAAAACATCATCCTTGTCGATACACCAGGAGCAGATTCTGTCAACGCTCGTCATACAGGGGTTGCATTTAACTACATAAAAAATGCTGATGCGATTTTCTTTGTCACATATTACAACCATGCGTTTTCAAAAGCGGATCGCGAATTTTTAATTCAGCTTGGTCGGGTAAAAGATACGTTTAGTTTAGATAAAATGTTTTTTATCATTAATGCAGCTGATTTAGCGCATACAACAGAGGAATTACAAGCCGTTGTTCACTATGTGAGGGATCAGCTTTTACAATTTGGTATTCGCCATCCTCGTCTTTTTCCATTATCGAGTAAATGGGCGCTTGCCGAAAAGAACGGGGAAACATTCAAACATGGCGTATTATCGACTTCAGGAATGAGCACGTTTGAGCAAGTCTTTTATCCGTTTATTCATCAAGAGATCGGTTCATTAGCGGTAGCTTCCGCTCGTTTACAAATGAAACAAGCGCACAAACGGTTAGCAGAATATATTGCGGAAGCAAAACAAAGCGATGATATAAAGCGCAAGAAGCTACAAACATTGCAACAAGAGCAACAACAGCTTGGACGGATTATCGAACAATACGAAACAAATCATGACATTCGTGCAATCGAACAAGAGTTGAACGAGTTAGTTTATTACATTCAACAGCGCATTTTTTTCCGTTTGCCAGATTGGTTTAAAGAGTCGTTTAATCCGTCCGTTCTTCATGATCGACAAGCGAATATAAAAAAAGTGTTACAATTATGCTTAGACGAATTGTTGTATTCCGTTGGATTCGATTTAGCGCAAGAAATGCGAGCCACTAGCTTGCGAATGGAAGCGTTTATAAGCAAACGTTATGATCATCATTTTATGGCGCTAGAGAAACGGTGGGAGGAAGTTCATGATCTCATTGTAGCAAAAGTAGATCTTCCTGTTTTTCCGACATTGGAATTTCCACTTGCTTTTGAACAACTAGATCGCAATATATTTAAACAAGCGCTATCGTTGTACAAAAATGCAAAATCATTTTTTGAAAAAGATGAAAAGCGATTTATGAAAGAAGAACTAGAAAAACAATTACAAGAGCCGATTGCAGCGTATGTAGCTGAACAAAAGCAACGGTTGCTTACGCATTATACAAAACAGTGGAATACGATTATTGAGCAACTTCATTGTCATATGCGTGAACAACTAAATGAGCATTTTACGGGTTTATTTGCCGCATTAACGGCTAAAGCACCAATAGACGAATTACAACGTATTTACGACATGATTGGAGGAATGAATGATGAGTGAAGTTCACCAAGCTATTACAGCGCATTCACAAAAACAGCATGCGCTCATTCGCGCATTTGCACAATTAAATGCGAAACGGGAAGCGTATATTGAAGAAGCTGTTGCTTTATGTCAACGAGGCGAGTCATTTTCTGTACACAAGATTAACGAAGTGACAAAACAAATAAATGAACTAGCAAAAAATGGGATTGTACCACAACGAAAATATGTGACGGTTGACATGGTAAAGGAATATGTCCAAAAATTAAATAATCAATCATCGTAGTGTAAAACGTCCCATTCGTGCATACTATTCGTGTACGAAAAGGAGGGTGTGAAACAATGGGACGAACAAAATTAGGAAACGCAAATGCACAACGAAACAATAACGCAAAACAGAAAAACGACTTCAATAATGAGTTTGCTTCATATGCTGAAGTTGAAGCAAAAAAAATGAGCAACGAGCATAAAAATATTCGATAAGGCGCGCATATGCGCCTTTTTTTGAGATGACAAATCGAAGGGCGGTATGTCAATGAAAAAGTGGCTCGCTATTATTATTTTATTTAGTTTTTTTGCATACATGCTTTGGGAACATATAACGGAAAGACAAACGATCGCAACTGGTATTCATGTAGGAATGAAGGCTCCTGATTTTTCTTTACAAACAACCGACGGGAAAACGGTTCAACTTTCACAACTGCGCGGGAAAGCAGTTATTGTGAATTTTTGGGCGACGTGGTGTCCGCCGTGTCGTGCAGAAATGCCAGATATGCAAAAATTTTATGAACGATATGATCAACAAGTAGAAATTTTAGCTGTAAATGTGATGGTGAGAGATTCACAAGAAAAGGTACGTGAGTTTGTTAAAGATTACAATTTAACGTTTCCTGTTGTATTAGATGTTGATGGCGATGTGATGAAACAATATAATATTCAACCAATTCCAACATCGTTTATTATCGACCACCAAGGAATTATTCGTGAGAAACAAATTGGTCCCATGTCATACGAACAAATGGTGCGATATGCAGAAAAATGGGGGAAGTAGCCGAGCAGTCGGCTATTTTTTGTATATTTTTCATTATGTTTGGAAAAGATAGAAAAAAACAAAAAGTAGGTGAATATGTGATGCGGAAAATAAGAAAACGAACATTTGCAGAGCTAGTACTGGAAAATAAGCGACAGCTATTGAACGATGTCCGTGCATTAGAAAAATTGGAAGAGAAAATGGAAACACGCTGGCTTCATAAAGCGGAGTAATGTGGTCATACTACAAGGGAGAGGGGGATGAAAAATGGGTAATCCAAAAAGTAATCAACAGCCATTTGTGCCGCAACATATCGGGACGAAGCCAAGAGCGGCAGGTGGCAATAAAGGAAAGCAAATGCAAGATCAATCTGGTCAACATCCACAAGTGATTCAAACGAAAGGGGAATAATAAGGGCGGATGTTCGCCCTTATTATAGTTTACATAATATTTTTACGATAAACAAAATGATATGTATAACGTAAAAAAAAAACGTACACGATAAAGGGTGTACATTTTTATTTTGATAAGGAGGATGGTAAAATGAAGCCTAATCATGATGACCGTCGCGATAATGTAGAGAAGTTACAAGACATGGTACAAAACACGCTCGAAAATATTGAGAAGGCAGAAGAAACAATGGCATTCGCTAGTCCAGAGGAGCGCGAAAAAATTAGAGAAAAAAATCATCGTCGCGAAGAAGCAATTGAGGCGATGCGAGCAGAAATCAAAGATGAAGCAAGAGCTCGTGAAAGAGGATATGAATGATAAAAGCCGCATACGTGCGGCTTTTTGTATGCTCTGTTTACATGTTCTTATGTATGGTACAATAGAAAAATAAAGTATTGTTATTTCGGAGAGTGAGAACGAATGATGATTTCACAAAAAGAAATTGAAGTGCGTTACGCAGAAACAGATCAAATGGGGATCGTCTATCACGCAAATTACTTAATTTGGCTAGAAATAGGACGAGCTCATTTTATTCAACAACTTGGTTTTCAATATGCTGATATGGAGAAGCAGGGAATTGTGTCCCCAGTTATAGATTTACAAATCTCTTATAAAAAACCGTTACGATACGGAGAAACAGCCACAATCAAAACATGGGTGGAATCATATGATGGTATTCGAGTTGTTTATGGGTATGAAGTATTAACTCCAACGAATGAAATCGCGGCAACAGCAACTTCAAAACATGTTTGTGTAACGAAAGAAACGTTTCAACCTGTTTTAATTAGAAAATATTTTCCAGATTGGCACGAAGCGTATGAACGCGCAAAAAAGAGATAAAAGCGGGATCTCCCGCTTTTATCTATACATAAATATCGGTTCGTTTTGCTTTTCATCAAACTCAATATATAAATCGTGACCATCGAAATACCACATATCGTTTTGTTCGATAAAAAAGATGATGCCCTCTTTTTCTAACGTTACGGCTACATCGATTGGTTCTTCCTTATTCACTCCTAGAGAAAAGCCTTTTTGTACGTTACTACACCCACCATATCGAGCGAAAAAACGAACATAGTCCCCACGCTGTAATTGGAGTTCTTCTTTATACCACTGAAACGCTCGATCGCATATGTATATATTCATTATGTTCACCATCCTTCACCAATGATTATAAAAGAACGAGAAATATTTTTCTATTTTTGAATACCCGATTCAAGAAAAAATAAAAAAGGAACTATACAACTGATGACAAACCATGTATCATTAATCCGTAATGATTGTGAAAGGGAAAGGAGTGACAGTTCCGTTATGAGCAGGGCGAACACGAATGAACCAGAACCAGCAATAATAGAGGAAGTAGCTTCGTTTTTTGGCGCTGGAACGTACTGCTCACAGACGAAACAGGTGCTCCAACGACAAAAAAGTGGCGCTTACCTCTTGTAGGGAAGATAGGGGGGAGTTACGCCATGATGAACATTTATTTATCCAATGATCAAGGGAAATTAGAGGAAATTCACGAGCTCAAAAACGGCTGTTGGGTAAACCTCGTTTCTCCAACAGAAAGTGAAATTCGCTACATCGCAGAGCATCTTAATATTCCTATTGACTCGATTAAAGATGCACTCGATGATGAAGAGCGGTCACGCATCGAAAAAGAAGACAACCATGTGCTCATCATCGTCGACATTCCAATTATTACGTACGATGAAGGAAACATTCCAACATATGAAACTATTCCAATTGGAATGATTATTACAAACACCTGTTTTATTACTGTATGCCTCCAAGAAAATCCAATTTTTGAAGAGTTTACAAAAAATAAAGTAAAAAACTTTTATACGTATATGAAAACGCGTTTTGCTTTGCAAATGTTATATATGATTTCAACGTATTACTTAAGATACTTAAAACAAATTAATCGCAAAACGAGCGAAATTGAAAAACAGCTACATCAATCGATGCAAAATAAAGAGTTGTTTTCTTTACTTAGTTTAGAAAAAAGCCTCGTTTATTTTACGACATCATTAAAAGCGAACAATATTGTGATGGAACGGTTGCTTCGGTTGAATTATTTACGGATGTATGAAGACGATCAAGAATTGTTAGAAGATGTCATTATTGAAAATAAACAAGCGATTGAAATGACAGAGGTGTATAGTAGCATTTTAAGTGGAATGATGGATGCATTCGCTTCCGTCATCTCGAATAATTTAAACATCGTCATGAAGTTTTTAGCTGCCATTACGATTGTTATTTCTTTCCCAACGATGGTGACAAGTTTTTACGGAATGAACGTTCCGATTCCGTATCAAGATCGACCATACGCCTATCTAGTCGCGTTAAGTATCTCTTTCGTTTTTTCGAGTGTTACAGCGTTTATTTTTTGGAAGAAGCGTTATTTTTAAAAGGACGGTATGCACCGTTCTTTTTCTGTGTCTTAAATAAAAACGAACATTAGATGAAAATAAATTAAAAAAAGATCGTTTTTATTGACTGATTGTGTACTGTTTAGTATATTAACATTCGGAAAAAAGAAAGGTGAGGGATGAAAGATGAACAATTATTATGATGTAATCGTTGTTGGAGCAGGTCCGGCAGGGATCTTTACTTGCTATGAATTGACGTTAAAATTGCCAGGAGCGCGCGTATTGCTCATTGATAAAGGTCATGATATTTATAAAAGAAATTGTCCAATTTTGCAGAAAAAAATTGAGAAATGTCCCCCGCCAGTTGGAAAAAAAGATTATGCAGGCTGTTTACCTGCTTGTTCGATTACAAACGGATTTGGAGGGGCAGGCGCCTATTCAGATGGTAAGTTTAACATTACGAGCGAGTTCGGTGGATGGATGACAGATTATTTACCTGATTCGACTGTGTTAGAACTTATTCGCTATGTTGATGAAATTAACTTAAAGCATGGTGCTACCCATACATTAACCAATCCACTTACAGATGCAGTGCGGGAAATTGAAAAACGTGCCTATGCAGCTGGATTAAAATTGCTTCGTGCGCAAGTTCGTCATCTTGGTACGGAACAAAACTTACAAATTTTAAAGAGTATATACGAATATTTGCGAACACATGTTGATATGATGTTCAAAGTAGAAGTGGGCGACATTTTAACTGAAAAAATCGATGGTGCGAATTATGTAAAAGGAGTTCAACTGAAAAATGGGGAGATGCTCTATGCTGATCGTGTTGTCATCGCCCCAGGACGTGATGGCTCAGCTTGGCTAACGAATATATTGAAACGACGTGGATTGAAAATGATCAATAATCAAGTCGATATTGGTGTTCGTGTTGAAACGTCTAACGTAGTTATGGAAGAAATTAATACACATTTGTACGAAGGGAAGTTCATTTTTAACACATCCGTCGGGACACAAGTTCGGACGTTTTGCAGTAACCCTTCTGGCCATGTTGTTGTTGAAAATCATTCAGGGATTATGCTTGCAAACGGTCATGCGTATAAAGATCCGAAACTAGGAAGCAATAATACAAACTTTGCTCTTCTTGTTTCTCATAAATTTTCAGATCCATTTGATCAACCGAACGAATACGCCCATCAAATTTCTCGTTTAGCGAATGCATTATCTAACGGCGGTATTATCGTGCAAAAATACGGAGATATTTTAAAAGGTAGACGCTCAACAGAAAAACGGATTAAAGAAGGATTCATCGAACCAACGTTAAAAGAAGCGGTTCCAGGGGATTTAGGTCTCGTTCTCCCTTACAATACGATGAAAAGTTTAATTGAGATGACAGAAGCATTGAACTATGTCACCCCAGGCATTGCGTCAGAACATACACTTTTTTACGGAGTAGAAGCGAAGTTTTATTCTGCTCGTCCAAAGTTAAGTGAACGTTTTGAAACAGAAATTTCAGGATTATATGTTGGAGGAGATGGTGCAGGAATTACACGTGGTTTGGCACAAGCGGGGGCATGTGGGGTGTGGATTGCACGACATATTGTAGAAACGTATAGCTAGCGAGAATAGTTCGCTAGCTTTTCTTTTGTTAACTTATATAAAAATAATGTTGACATAAATGTATTGATCGAATACGATTATTGGTAATTAGAAGTAAAAGGGGGAGAATAATGGATTGGTTATCGTTAGCAGATCGTGTGTTAGATGGGGGAGAAATTACAGATAATGAGGCACTTGCTATATTAAATTGCCCCGATGATGAGCTGTTACTATTACTCCAAGGCGCTTATCGCATTCGTAAAACGTATTACGGAAATAAAGTGAAATTAAATATGATTATGAATGCAAAGTCGGGATTGTGCCCTGAAAATTGTGGATACTGTTCTCAATCTTCTATATCAACTGCTTCAGTTCCGACATATAAAATGGTAAATAAAGATACGATTTTACAAGGAGCCAAGCGAGCGTATGAATCAAAAATAGGAACATACTGCATTGTTGCAAGTGGAAGGGGACCAAGCGATAAAGAAATTGATATCGTTGTATCTGCAGTGAAAGAAATTAAAGAAATGTACGGTTTAAAAGTATGTGCATGTCTAGGAATATTAAAGCCGGAACAAGCGTTGCGCTTGAAAGAGGCGGGTGTTGATCGCTATAACCATAACATTAACACATCCAAAGAACATCATCCTCACATTACGACTTCCCATACATACGATGATCGGGTACGTACGGTGGAAACGGTCAAGGAAGTAGGGATGTCCCCATGTTCAGGTGTAATTATCGGTATGAAAGAAACAAAACAAGATGTAATCGCGATGGCGAGGAGTTTAAAAGCGCTAGATGCGGATTCGATCCCTGTAAACTTTCTTCATGCGATTGATGGAACGCCGTTAGAAGGGGTAAAAGAATTACATCCGCGCTACTGTTTAAAAGTGTTGGCACTATTTCGATACACTAACCCTACGAAAGAAATTCGTATTTCTGGAGGGAGAGAAGTAAACTTACGTAGCTTGCAACCACTTGGTTTGTATGCTGCGAACTCCATTTTTGTTGGCGATTACTTAACGACTGCCGGACAAGAAAAACATGCTGATTTTCAAATGCTCGAAGATTTAGGATTTGAGATTGACTTTGCTCCAGCATCTCATGCGAGATAAAAAAGCCGACGTTGTGTGTCGGCTTTTTTATCTATACATATACTATTACTAATTACGATGCTCAACATTGGAGTGAAGTTCATGTGATATCACGAAAATTTGAAAATGAGCGATTGCGACGAAAACAAGAAGAAAAAGAAATTATTGACGGTTTATTAGATATTTATAACGACTATAAATGGTTGTATGAATGGTTTGGTGACGAACGGTATGAACAGATGATGAAGCAAATCGTTCAACAACTAAAAAAGTTTACTCTACGGAAACGACGCGAATAACGCTATATACATTGCCATAACAAATATATGAAATATGGAATACAAAAAAAGAATATGATGCAAAATAGTGCATTCGTGATCGTTTCCATCCATTGATCAATTCGTTCGTCCATAAGTTTGTCCTCCGTTTCTTTTTACTTTCAACGTATGTGTACATAGCAGTAAATATACATAAAATCGGATGACATAAATGAATCATTTTTTCATAACATAATACAAAGGGGGCGATGTTGTGAAAGAAATTGAAGTCGTTATTGATACGGAAGAAATTGCGGAGTTCTTTTACAATGAACTTGTTCGGCGAGGCTTTGTCCCAACAGAGCGTGAAATTGAGGAAATGGCAGATATTATGTTTGATTATTTGATCGAAAAGTGTATTATTGATGAAGAAATAATTGACGAATAAAGCGGCGGTTGTTCCGTCGTTTTTTATTTGAAAGTTGAAACATTTTTCTTTTTTATTCGTAAAACATATAAAATAAAAAGAATGGGAGGTTGTTTTTATGGGATTATTTAATAAAGTTTTAGCAAGTATTGGTATCGGGGCAGCGAAGGTAGATACGAAGTTACACGAGTCACAATTATCACTTGGTGAACGCGTCACAGGAGTTGTAGAGGTGACAGGAGGAAATATAGACCAACAAATTGATGATATATATTTATCCCTTTGTGCTACATATACAAAAGAAGTAGATGATCGAAAAGTAACGAAGCAAGCAATTATTGAAAAGTGGAAAATTGCCCAATCATTCGTGATTCGTGCTGGAGAAAAGAAACAATTTCCGTTTTCTTTCTCCCTTCCGCTTGACACACCAATTACAGTTGGAAAAACAAGAGTGTGGTTACACACAGGACTTGATATTAAAAATGCCGTCGATCCGACAGATGAAGATTATATTCGTGTTCAACCTAATCGGATGATGAACGAAGTATTTCGGGTAATGGAAAACTTAGGATTCCGTTTGAAAGAAGCCGAGTGCAAAGAGATCGCTTATCATGTTCGTAAAAACCTCCCTTTTGTTCAAGAGTTTGAATTTGTACCGGTTAGTGGTGAATTTCGTGGAAAGCTTGATGAGGTGGAAATCATCTTTTCCCCACACGCACTAGATGAATGCGAATTGCTTATACAAGTCGATCGACGCGCGCGCGGGTTAGCCGGGTTATTTGCAGAGGCACTTGATTTAGACGAAACATTTATCCGCGTCACCATTCATGAGCAGCATATTCAAACATTGCAAACAGATCTTGCTTCATTAATTCGACGATATGCTTAAAAGATTGGGAGCTCCCAATCTTTTTCGTTCATAAATGTCGGAATATTATATATATTCGACAAAAATAGTAAAAAAATGCAAAAGGAATCGACAAAACGAATCACTAATATGTTACGTAAAGAAGAAAGGGAGTGGATGTTAGTGATTCGGATGTTTATGGGAAAAATATTAAAACCCACACAATGTTATGACGTCACGCTATTTCAAACTCCGCAATTTGGTCAAACAAAAGGATATCGACAAGTGTATCGGCTGACGGTGGATGGGGAAGATCATGATGACGTATTAGCTGAAGTTTATCGTATGTTTAATGTTCCTGATTTAGTACCGAAAGACTATGAAGCGCGTTATGTAGGTACGGGGGACATTTTGCTCATTGATGAAGGAAAATACGGTCAATTTTTTTATCGTTTAAGTCCGAACGGATGGGAACGCATTCATCGTATGCATGTACGTTAAAAAATGTCTTTAAATGTTCACAAAATTGTGCTATATTGTATATAGACAATTAGCACAAGGTTAGAGTATGATAAAAAATTCCCCTTGTGCACAAGGGGATTATTTTTTTCTTTTATTAGCATTGTACTCTTTATCGTGTGCTTCAGCTTCAGCGATTAACGTCTCCTTTGGAACATGATTGTTTTTCTTCGGACTATTGATGCGGTTGCGATGTTTTTTTCCCAATCGTCATCCTCCTTTACATGTAGTTACATCCATTAACATCGACAAGAACATAAAAAATATACATATGGGGTGGGAAAAGCGATGTTTGCGTTCATCATTTCTTCGATTGTCGGGATTGTTGCAATTTTTTGTTCATTGTTTATTAAATTTGAATTGGAGCGATTAATTGGGCGGAGAAAGAAAATTTTCTTCCTTCATTTTGCAAACATTAGCATCACTAATGTTGTTATTGCAAGCGCTTACTATGTGTTTAGCGGAATGTTTGAAACGAACGCACATCCATTTTATCTTATATATTTAGCGTCTTTAGAGGCGATGTTGCCGATTTACGTTGTTTGCTATTTAATATATGAACATTATGAGCAAGCGAAGAAAAAATATGTCGTAAGTGAAGATAAAAAAGTTTTATATGTAAAACCAAAGTATTTTCGAAAGATATCGTAATAAGGGCGAGGGGGCGCCCCTCTTTTTTTATACATGAAAAACAATGCTTTAGCGAAATATAAGAGTGTGGTATAGTATATATGCAGCGATAAAGGCTAAAGGAGGATACATATGAGCGTTCATATTGGTGCAAAAGAGCATGAAATTGCGGATAAAATTTTACTTCCTGGAGATCCGCTTCGTGCAAAGTACATTGCAGAAACGTTTTTAGAGGGAGCTACTTGTTATAATCAAGTTCGTGGTATGTTAGGATTTACAGGTACATATAAAGGACATCGGATTTCTGTTCAAGGGACAGGTATGGGGGTTCCGTCTATCTCTATCTATGTTACAGAATTGATGCAAAGTTATAACGTTCAAACATTAATTCGTGTCGGAACGTGCGGTGCGATTCAAAAAGATGTAAAAGTTCGTGACGTCATTTTAGCAATGGCATCGTCAACGGATTCACAGATGAATCGCATGACGTTCGGAGGAATTGATTACGCTCCAACGGCTAACTTCGACTTGCTGAAAACGGCATATGAAATTGGAAAAGAAAAAGGATTGCAACTAAAGGTTGGTAGTGTATTTACAGCTGACATGTTTTATAATGAAAATGCGCAGTTTGAAAAGCTAGCACGCTACGGTGTGCTTGCAGTAGAGATGGAAACAACAGCGCTTTATACGTTAGCTGCTAAATTTGGTAGAAAAGCGTTATCTGTCCTAACTGTAAGTGATCATATTTTAACTGGGGAAGAAACAACAGCTGAAGAGCGTCAAACGACATTTAATGAAATGATCGAAGTCGCACTTGAAACAGCGATTCGTCAATAAAAAATGAAAAAATGAAAGCTCTTGCGGGAGGCACTCCGCGGAGCTTTCTTCTATTCGTGAGGGAGAAAAATGAAAAAATGGATATGTTGCTGTTTAATTATAGTTAGTGGATGTCAATCATTTGGATCACTTGAGCAAGAACAAAAACCCATCCCCCCTGTACAAGTTGAACAACCGACACAATCTTCTGAAATACCGATACCACCTTCCGAAACAAAGGAACAAGAAGAACTTGTGCTTGAAGAACAATTTTGGAATCGAGTTGAAGTGCAAAACGGGGTAAAAGTGATTGTTAATCCGGATAACGTGCTTGCCTTAGTAAATAAAGAACAACAATTGCCGGCCGACTACAAGCCGACTGACTTAGTCATTCCAAATGTTCCGTTTACGTTCAAAGAAACAGATGTTGAAAAGCGTCACATGCGTGCAGAAGCTGCAAAGGCGTTAGAAGAGCTATTTGCAGCAGCGAAACAACAACAAATTGAGCTGTATGCTGTATCAGGATATCGTTCATATGAGCGACAACAACAACTATTTGCATCTGAAGTTCAACGGTTAGGGGAAGAGAAAGCAGTTGTTGCCGTTGCGATGCCGGGAAAAAGTGAACATCAAACAGGATTAGCGATCGATATTACAAGCCCAAGCGTTCAATATACGATTACGCCTGCATTTGGTGACACACCGGAGGGGAAATGGGTAGCCCAGCATGCTCATGAATTTGGTTTTATTATTCGTTATCCGAAAGGAAAGGAGCATATTACGAAATATCAATACGAACCTTGGCATTTGCGTTATGTTGGTAAAAAAGTGGCCAAAGTCATTTATGAGAAACAAATTACGTTGGAAGAATATTTTCAAATCGTAAAGAAAATATAAATTACACACATTTAAATACGCGATATTTTTCAAATACAAGAGCCAGCTTTTTAGAGATGTATATATATAATTCCGATCGATATACGGCGATTAGTGCTTGACGGAAATGCATTTGTTTAACAAATAAATCAATTTGTTGCTTGGCGTACTTCATTGCTTGATGTTGTGAAATCATTTGTTTTTTTATAATTTTTAATTCGATTTCTTTCAATAATGACACGGAAAAGCGAAGGATCGTTGCCTCTGTTTGATCGATAAATTGCGAAATCATCGTTCTCATTCCCCCTTCGTGCATATTTACAATCTTGAAATATACTTTACAATACATTAACATATTTTATTCGAAAAGAATGTCGGAATGTGCGATGAATTTTCGACAAAAAAGGGAGCCACTGTGTGACAGTAGCTCCCTTTTTATAATACAATTGCTGCAATCCATGCGAAAATAATGACAGGGATGTTGTAATGAATAAATGTTGGGACACATGTATCCCAAATGTGATGATGTTGACCGTCAATGCTCAAGCCTGATGTTGGACCAAGCGTGCTATCAGAGGCAGGTGATCCAGCATCACCAAGTGCACCAGACGCACCAATAATCGCAATTGTTGCCATCGGGCTAAGTCCAAGCTTCATACAAAGCGGAACGAAAATCGTTGCGATAATCGGAACAGTAGAAAACGAAGACCCAATTCCCATCGTGATCAGCAGTCCGACAATTAACATAAGCAATGCACCAAGCGTTGCGTTATGACCAATAAGTGAAGCGGCTTGTTCAACGAGTTTCTCAATGTGGCCAGTTTGTTTTAATACATTAGCAAATCCCGAGGCGCTTAACATCACAAATCCAATGAACGCCATCATGCGCATACCTTCTGTCAATAAACGATCGCTCTCTGCTAAACGAATGCATCCGCTTAAATAAATGACGACAATTCCTGCAAATGCTCCAAAAATCATGGAGTCGAGAGCAAGTTGTACGGTTAAAGCGATGATGACAGCAATGATTGCAAACCACACTCCGCGTTGTTGAAACGATTGAGCCCCTTCGCTTTCTAATTTTACTTGTTGATATGTGCGCGGTTTTCGATATGTGAAAAAAGCAAGAAGTAAACCAACGATCATTCCAAGTGAAGGTAAAAACATCGCTTTTGGAATATCCGACTTTGCGACAATTAATCCACCTTGAGCCATATTTGACTGTACAATGTCATGAAAAATTGCTCCAAATCCGGTAGGTAGCCACATATAAGGCGTAATTAAGCCGAATGTAATGATTGATGCCACTAACCGACGATCCACTTGCAATTCATTTAAGACGTGCAAAAGTGGTGGAATCAAAATAGGAATAAATGCAATATGAATGGGGATTAAGTTTTGCGAAAAACAAGACATTAATAAAATGGCAAGAAGAACAAGTGCTTTGGAATATTGTGCCCTTTTTCCTTCTCCTTGTTTTCCAACGATTTTTATAATGATATGAACAATGGCGTTCGGTAATCCCGTTTTGGAAATAGCGATCGCAAATCCACCTAACAATGCATAACTTAAAGCGACTTCCGCGCTATTTCCTAATCCTTCAGAAAATACTTCAACGGTTTTCGAAAGACTGAGATTTCCGATCCATCCCCCTACTAATGATGCAATTAGTAATGAAAATACAACGTTCGTTCTCATTAAACTAAGAATGAGCATGACGAGTACTGAGACGACAACAGCATTCATAATATGACCTCCACAAAATACTTTAGTTTGATAAAATGGTAGAGTGATGAAACACTAAACAATCTATCACATTTACCAATCAGCCGTCAACAATAAATTTGGTTAAAGGCAATGTTATTGCGTGTTCCCTACTGTTCTTCAATGAACCAATTTTGTTGCTATAGACCCACACAATATATGCCTGTTACAATGTTAACGCAAAAATGATCAAGAAGTTGGTGAACATATGACGCAAATGAAACCTGAAATTGGGGCATGGGTAAGCATCGGCTCCTATATTATCTTATCTTTGGGGAAGTTATACGTCGGATATATGTCAAATTCCGAGGCGTTAAAAGCTGATGGGTGGAATAACTTTACAGATATCCTTACTTCTATCGCTATTTTAATTGGACTGCTCATCGCAAAAAAGCCTCGGGATGACAATCATCCGTACGGTCATTCGCGTGCGGAACATATTTCATCTTTAATTGCAGCATTTATTATGATGTCTATCGGGGTAGATGTGTTAATAAACGCGGTGCAAATATTGAAAGATGGGGAGTATATGAAGCCGGATGTAATAGCAATATGGACAGCAGGTGCTTCAGCTGGATTTATGTTTTTTGTATATATGTTTAACAAACGTTTAGCGATGGTTACAAATAGTCAAGCGCTTGCGGCTGCAGCTAAAGATCATTTATCTGACGTGCTTGTTAGTGTAGGAACCGTCGTTGGTGTGGTTGGCGCTCAGTTACATATGCGTTGGCTTGATCCTGTTACCGCTTTTGTTATTGGATTTATAATTTGCAAGACAGCATGGGATATTTTCAAGGAAGCGTCCCATACGTTGACGGACGGTTTTGATGATGAAATGTTAAGGAGATATAAACAGGAGATTGAGCGTATTGACGGTGTAAAACAAGTGGTCGATATTAAAGGAAGAATGTATGGGAATGAAGTGGTGATAGATGTTACGATTTGTGTTGCTCCGCATTTAAGTGTTGTCACAAGTCATGACATTGCCGATCAAGTGGAGCGGTTGCTTGAACAAAAATATGGCGTTGTTTATGCCCATGTGCATATTGAGCCGTATGAACAAGACCATGTTTTTCGTGGGGAGTGAGATGAGGAAAGGAGTTACAAAATGGAAAGCAGAACAATTGGAGTAATTTATGCACTATCTGCGTACGTACTATGGGGAATATTACCTTTATATTGGAAGTTACTTCAGCATATCGGGGCAGAAGAGATTTTATCTTATCGTATCGTCACTTCTTTTTTATTTATGATTGCGTTGTTGTTTATTCAAAAAAGCTGGTGTACGTTTTTGCATACGTGTCGATGGTTATGGAGAGAAAAAAAGCGAGCAGTCGCTTTCATTGTTGCCGCGATGCTTATTAGTACAAATTGGTTTATTTACATATGGGCTGTTAATCACGATCATATGGTTGAAGCAAGTCTAGGCTATTATATGAATCCGCTATTAAATGTTTTATTAGGTGTTATTGTGTTAAAAGAGCGTCTGTACAAATGGCAAGTTGTCTCGTTTATTTTAGCAGCTTTTGGCGTTGTGCTGATGACGATTGAATACGGTAAATTTCCATGGATCGCTCTGTCGCTTGCTTGCAGCTTCGCGTTGTATAGCCTTGTGAAAAAAGTGATTAAAGTTGATGCAACAATCGGTTTAACAGTAGAGACGATGCTTGTTACTCCTTTTGCGCTAGCATGGATTGTTCATTCTAGTGAATGGTCAGAACCTTCTTTTTCATTGATGACGATGTTGTTGCTTGTTGGTGCTGGACCAGCAACCGCATTGCCTCTTTTGTATTTTGCTAAAGGGGCGCAACATATTTCACTAACTCTTTTAGGATTTTTACAATATATTTCACCGACATTAAGTTTACTGCTAGGAGTGTTTTTGTTTCATGAGCCGTTTACAAATGCTCATATATATGCATTTAGCTGCATTTGGACTGCATTGATTTTATTTTCAATTTCTAGTACACGGGAAAAACGAAGAGAAAAGTCGTTAAACATGTAGCGTCTGTCTGAAGGGACAGACATTTTTTTACCCATTTTTTCAAAAACCATAACGTTTTCCTTAGTAGTTGAATAGGTTGTTAGTACAAGAAGGAGGTGTCAAAAGATGAGTGGAGGACATCATCATGGCGGTGGCTTTGCGTTAATTGTTGTATTATTTATTTTGTTAATCATTGTTGGTAGTGCTTATATTGGTGGCTGGGGATATTAATTAAACAATAAAGGGGGAAATATGTTATGTACGGATATGGATGTGGATATGGCTATGGTTATCCAGGATACGGAAAAACATTTGTGCTCATCGTTGTGCTCTTTATCTTGCTTATTATCGTCGGTGCGGCTTGGTGCTGAAGAGCAAGAGGGATTTCCCTCTTGCTTTTATGCATGTTTCCATTTTTGACGTAGTCGCATGAATAATAGACTTGCACCTGAAGCTAAGCCAATAATAAGACCGAGCCAATACCCAAACGGTCCGGCAACGGTATAATGGGCTAGTGCATATCCAACCGGTAAGCCGACTAACCAATAAGATACAAGTGCAATAAAAAACGGGAATCGAACATCTTTGTATCCTCGCAATGCCCCTTGAATCGGAGCGGCAATGGCATCGGAAAGTTGGAAAAATAGGGCATATAACAAAAATTGCTTCGTCCATTGTAACACATGTTTATCATTCGTATATAGGAAAGCGATCGTTTCACGAAATAACAATAGGACGATAGAGGCAGCAATAGCCATCGTCACGGCGAAAGTAATGCCAACCATGCAATAACGTTTTGCGTGCTCCAGACGATTGGCTCCCACTTCAAAGCCGACAATAATCGTTAAAGTGAGAGAAATGCTTAGCGGAATCATGTATAAAAGTGAAGCAAAATTCATCGCTGCTTGATGGGCAGCGATTATCATTGTTCCGAATTGACTCATTAACAAGGTGACAGCAGAAAAAATGCTTGTTTCAAAAAAGATGGATAGTCCAATAGGCGTACCGATCGAAACTAATTGTTTCCAAATATAAAATGAAATGGGGCTAAACTTTTTCAGTATATTATATGTGGAAAAAGGTTTGCGAAAGCGAACGAGCAAAAGTGCGCATATCAATAAGCACCAATACGTTATACTTGTAGCGTATCCTGCACCGACTCCACCGAGCGCTGGGATGCCCCATCGTCCAAAAATGAGCATATCATTCAATAAAATATTTAAAGGTAATGAGCATAATGTTAACGTCATTGTAATCTTTGTTTGACCGAGGGCATCCATAAACGAACGGAGAACGTAATAAATGAAAATTGGAACAACACCAATACATAATGCTTGCAAATATTGATAGGCAACAGTTTGCACATTGCTCTCGATATATATGTTTTTCAATAAAATAGGGACGAGAAAATAAATAATTGTCAACACAAAGCAGGCAAAAACGATCGCTACATATACCGCCTGTTCCACTGCTTTAGAAATATGTTCGTGTTCTTTCGCTCCAAATGCTTGGGAAACGATCGGAGTTAGACCAGTCAAGATCCCCCCAATCCCTGTAAATATAGCAACCCAAATGTTTGATCCGATGGCTACACCTGCCAAATCAACAGCGCCATATTTTCCAGTCATCATCACATCAAAAAAGTTCATCATATATAGGCTTATTTGCGTGAGAAAAATCGGAAATAGTATATGTAAAAATTGTTTTATTTTTTCTTTTAACGTATATGTTTCTTTCATCGGCTCCTCCAAATACATGTAAAAAATGTGGACAGACGATATTATAACATACTATTTTTATATATTCATATATAACCCTCTTGCTTTTCATGTTAAGTTTTGTTACATTAGAAAAGCCGTTTTTTATTAGAACATTAGGTGAGGTGACGAATATGCAATTATTCCAAACAGTTGTATCATTTTTAAACAACATATTATGGTCGTATGTTCTTATCGCTCTTTTAATCATCTTCGGGCTGTACTTTACATTCCGTACAAAGTTCGTTCAATTTCGTTATTTCGGTGAAATGTTCCGCGTCATCACAGAGGGACCAGAAAAAAAAGGTGGGATTTCGTCGTTACAGGCGTTCTTTATGAGTACAGCGTCCCGCGTTGGAACAGGTAACTTAGCTGGTGTAGCGCTAGCCATTTCTGTTGGCGGACCTGGTGCGGTATTTTGGATGTGGCTAATTGCTTTGATCGGCGGTGCATCAAGTTTCGTTGAAAGTACGCTTGCCCAAATTTATAAGGTTAAAAATGGAAAAAATTATCGCGGTGGTCCGGCATATTACATTGAGCAAGGATTGAAAAAACGTTGGTTAGGCGTATTGTTTGCTATCTTAATTACGTTTTCATTTGGTCTTGTATTTAACTCCGTCCAGGCAAATACGATTACGTTTGCATTTGAACATGCTTTTCAAATGGATCGAACAGTGATTGGTGTTGTACTTACAATTTTGACCGCATTTATTATTTTTGGTGGTGTGCATCGCGTGGCGAAAGCATCATCGATTATTGTTCCAGTGATGGCCGGTTTATACTTATTGATCGCGTTTTATGTTGTACTTACAAATATCACTCAATTACCAGCTATCTTTGCATTAATTTTTAAACATGCATTTGGTATTGAACAAGCAGTCGGTGGCGGAGTCGGTGCAGCAATCATGATGGGAATTAAACGTGGCTTATTCTCGAATGAAGCTGGAATGGGTAGCGCTCCGAACGCTGCGGCGACAGCAGAAGTTTCCCATCCTGTAAAACAAGGACTTATTCAAACATTAGGTGTATTCGTTGATACATTAGTTGTTTGTAGCGCGACAGCATTTATGATTTTATTATCAGGCGATTATATGAAAGAAGGGCTTGATGGAATTACTTTAACACAAACAGCATTAAGCACACATATTGGTGAATGGGCAAAAGGATTTGTTGCAGTAAGTGTGTTTTTATTTGCATACAGCTCAATTATCGGAAACTACTATTACGGTGAAACAAATATTGAATTTATTCGTTCAAGTAAAACATCGTTGCTTATGTACCGTCTCGCTGTATTAGGGATGGTCGTTTGGGGTTCTGTGTCGAGCATTCAAATCGTATGGGACTTAGCTGATTTATTTATGGCGTTTATGGTTATCGTGAACTTAGTTTCAATTTCCCTGCTTGGTCGAGTGGCTTTTGCAGCATTGCAGGATTATATGGCACAACGAAAACAAGGGGGAAATCCAGTATTTTACGCGCGGAATATCGGTGTAGATCATGAAGTAGAATGTTGGAAAGAAGAACGGGTAAACGTCAAAAAAGACGTGTAAAAATGAGGCTGCATGACTGCAGTCTCATTTTTTTAAATAAGCAGGTAATTCAATAATTAAAACATAAACCGTGACTGAATTCACTTGGAACACGCATTGAACCTTTATGCAGTTCAATAATTTTACGTGATAAAGATAAGCCAAGCCCCGTTCCCGTAGGCTTTATCGAAAAAAAACGGATCAAAAACTTGCAACAGTTGGTTTTGATCAATGCAAACCTCATTTCGCTATTCCTTATCAGCTAGTATGTAAATTCATTTTTATAAAACTATGTTCTAAATGAAAGAAGTGATAAACGAAAATAGAAATGAATAAGATGAGAAAGAAAAAATAAGAAGGAGGGAAGAAGATGACACCTCAATTTATGTCTCTGATCGACCCTTATGTTTACCAAACGTTACAAACAATTAAAGGAAGAGAGGTAGTGGTCGAAACAGTACGGGGAAATATGCAAGGTATCATTCAAGACGTGAAGCCAGATCATATTGTGTTAAAAAGTAGCGATACCCTTTTTTTTGTTCGCATCCAGCAAATCGTTTGGATTATGCCGAAGTAAAAAGGAGGGGACTTGATGTTTACAAGAATAAACAAGCTTCAAATTGAGTTGCCAAAATCTACGTATGCGGACGCTAATGCAGCAGCGGCCGTTCAAGAGTTACTCGGTGGAAAGTTTGGAGAAATGTCAACATTAAATAATTACTTGTTTCAATCATTCAATTTTCGGGAAAAGAAAAAATTGAAGCCTTTTTACGATTTAGTTGCAAGTATTACTGCAGAAGAATTAGGTCATGTGGAGCTTGTTACAACAGCTATAAACTTATGTTTAACAGGAACAACGCATGAAGGTGCCCCGGATATTACGCCAATGCAAAACGGGGTGGGTCAGCGAAACACATATCATTTTATTGCAACTGCACAAACAGCGTTGCCAGGAGATTCGATGGGAAAATCGTGGTCAGGTGACTACGTGTTCAATAGCGGAAACTTAGTGTTAGATTTATTGCACAATTTCTTTTTAGAATGTGGTGCACGTACACATAAAATGCGTGTATATGAGATGACGGAGCATCCTGTCGCAAGAGAAATGATTGGTTATTTACTTGTACGAGGAGGAGTTCACGTTATCGCATATGCTAAAGCCCTTCAAATTGTTACAGGGGTTGATGTTACAAAAATGCTACCAATCCCTAATTTAAGTAACGATAAGTTTGATGCAGCAAGAAAATATGAAGCGCAGGGATGGCACCGAAGATTGTATACATTTAGCGAACATGATTATGAAGATGTTAAACAAATTTGGAAAGGTACGCATCCGCTTGATGGAGGACAGCTTGAAGTTATTCAAGGTACGCCAGCAGGTGGCCCAATTCCAGATTTAGAAGCTGTTGAGGAAACCTTTGCCCCAGGCATTTCATACGAAGATTTTCTTGAAATCGCGAAACGTCTGCAACGATCTGCCGGATTGTAACAATAAGAAAATAACAAGCTGTGCCGGGCGCATAGCTTTTTCTTTCGTCATTTTCAATTAATTAAACTATGTTCTAAATAATCAATGTAAAAAGAAAAAAAACAATAGACAATTGATTGAGTAGTTAAAAATAACATATAATAAAGAAGACACAAAGGAGGATGAAAACCATTGATCTCACTACAACATATTGAAGAAGCTCAACAACGAATGAAAAACGTTGTACATAAAACTCCTCTTGAATTTTCTCAAACATTTAGCCGTTTATCAAACAATCGAGTATACATGAAATTAGAAAATTTACAGAAAACAGGTTCATTTAAAGTGCGAGGATCATATAACAAAATTATGTCATTAAGTGATGAGGAAAAAAGTCGAGGGGTTATTGCAGCCTCGGCGGGAAATCATGCTCAAGGAGTTGCTTATTCAAGCCGTATGATCGGTATCCCATGCACAATTGTCATGCCTAAGGGAGCACCATTAAGTAAAATTCAAGCGACACAAAGTTATGGTGCCAACGTCATTCTACACGGAGACGTATTTGATGAATCACTGGAATATGCTCGAAAGTTGCAACAGGAAACAGGAGCAACGTTTGTTCACCCCTTTGACGATCCAGCTGTTATTGCCGGACAAGGAACAATCGGACTAGAATTATTCGAACAACTGAATGACATCGATGCCGTTATTTGTCCGGTTGGTGGCGGTGGATTGCTTGCAGGCGTAGCTATTGCAATGAAACAAAAAAATCCAGCTATCCGCGTATACGGAGTTGAATCGACTGCTTGCGCGAGCACGACAGCAGCGAAACAACATAATCAACCGATTATCATTACTCCATCGAATACAATTGCAGATGGGATTGCTGTGAAGCGAATTGGGGACTTAACATTTTCATACATACAGAAATATGTCGATGATATCGTTTGTGTGGAAGAAACAGATATTTCACGAACAATGTTATATTTACTCGAACGAAATAAATTACTTGTTGAAGGTTCGGCGGCTTGCTCACTAGCAGCTTTATTGTATAAAAAAATTCCGCTTGAAGGAAAAAATATTGTGGCCATTTTAAGTGGGGGAAATGTCGATGTAACGCTCATTTCACGAATTATTGAACGAGGGCTCGTTGAATCAGGAAGATTCGTCACATTTTCAACAGTCATTTCTGACAAACCGGGACAGTTAAATAAATTATTGCGCATTATCGCCGATTTAGAAGCGAACGTCATGTCCATTGATCATCAACGAATAGGGACAAACGTTCTTCCAGGGCAAGCAGAAGTGCGATTTTCCCTCGAAACAAAAAATAGGGAGCATATTGATCAAATTCAGCGTGTGTTGATAGAATCTGGATACGTGATTCGTCGTCTTGATTAAAAACGTAAATCGTACATTTTTTTCTTCACGTAAAACAATGCTTTTAAAATGATGCCTTTTTTACTATTATTAAATTAAATAAACGATTGACATTAAAGGTGGGGAGAACAAATGAAACAAATGGAGTTTTTTATCGTTCCGCACCCAAGGGGAACCGTACGAGTAGATGTATATAAAAAGAACGGGTCGTACGAAGCGCATGCAAAGTTTAAAGATGTGGCCACAACACAAGCGAGCGGAAACGATAAACATTTAGCAGTATTACAAGCACTACATGAGCTTGCTAAATTTTTAAATAAATATAAAGGTTCTTGAAGGAGGAATCAATCTTGATTCATTTAAACTGGCACGAACGTCCAACGATAAAAAAGGTTGTATGTAACCATACAAATGCCGAAAAATACATCGTACATAACGTATTAACACCAGGCAAAGAGTATGAAGTAAAAAGTGAAACAGATGATTTTTATTTTATTATCGATAATCGAGGCAAAGTCGGTGGCTATTATAAGCATTATTTTACAGAAAAAGCGGTGTAATGCCGCTTTTTTTCATTTTTTACACAACATTCTCAAATAAATTTCACAATTATGTATTATACTCGCTTACGGATTGAACGAAAATAAGGGGGATCTTAGTGATGAAAAAATGGATCGTACTGTTGATCGGTGCTCTTTTCTTCGCTCTAGCAGGATGCAACAATCAAGCAGAGGAAAAGCAAGAAGAAACAAAACAAACAGAGGAAAAACAAACAGAACAAAACAAAGAACAGTCAAATGAAGAAGATGTGTTTGCGAAAGCAGCAACGGCCGAGCCAGATGAAAACACGATGTGCGTATTTTGTAATATGAAAGTATATCCGAAAGAACATGAGCTTGGAAAATTTACTGCCAAATCTGCAACTGAAAACGGTGACGTATCGTTTTTTGATGACATCGGGTGTTTGTTTAACTATGAACGAGATCACGGTGAAGCTACAAAAAAATATGTACGTGATTACAATACATTAGAATGGATTGAATTACAAAACGCGACAGTGGTGAAAGCAGATATTAAAACACCGATGAACTACGGATATGCGTTTTTTGCAAAGAAAGAAGATGCTGATAAATTTATAAGTGAACAACCGAATGCAATGATTGTATCATGGGACGATGTTGACAAAGTCGCTCACGAACGTTATATGAAAAAGAAACAAATGATGCAAAATAAAAACGATGGACAAGGTCACGGTCATAGCGACAATATGCAACAAGATGGTCATCAAGATGGAAATATGAACAACGATGGGCATAACCATAATTAAAAAGCTGCCTTTTGGGCGGCTTTTTTATTTTTTGAAAACTACAATTAACGTATTGTTAGATATAAATCAGAAATATATACATTGAAATGAAATGGTGCTTAATGAGTATAGGATTCCCAAGAATAACATTTCGCCATTATTCTATGCTTCTTCGCTTGTGACGAAATATTTTTGTAAAAAAGAAAGGAATGAAGAGGATCGATGGAGAACGATATCCATGAAATTAACATTTTATAGAAAGGAATGAAATTATGAAAGTCAAAAGAATTTTATTACTTATTCTCGCGCTAGCTTTTTTACTACCAACCATCTTAGTTAACGCCCACTCAGATCATTATAATCCTAATGGATATACTGGGGCACAAAACCTTAAGTATTGGCGTGATGCTAGTGTTTCCAGTGCAGGTTACCATAATCGTGCAGACACCGCATATGCAACTTGGAATAACATTTCTTCAAAGGTTGCTATTTCACAAGTCACTTCTGAGCCTACATATTATAGCATTGTTGTTTATGCAGGAACTATCTCAGGCTCGACCGTTTATGCTACCGCAGATTATTGGACGTATGGCTTTTTCGGATGGCGTCAAGTAAATTCGGAGGATGCAAGGGATCGTTCAAGAATTCGACTCAATACACCTCAAATGAACACACTAACTTCTGCTGAATCAACTGACGTTATTATTCACGAATTTGGACACGCACTAAGCTTGAGACATAATGACAATTCAGGTGCCTCTGTGTAATGAAGGAGTATGAACTAACAACATACGGATCCCCTCAACAGACGGATAAAGACCATCTAAAACAAAAATGGGGAAATTAATAGATGAAAGGAGATATTACGAATATGAAAAAAAATAAGATTATCATTGTTTCAATAGCTCTGTTAGGTTTTATTTCTCTCGGCTCAAGTCTATGGTATATGTCGGCTGATAAAAAAGTAAGTTTATCAACTATTGATGCTAAACAAGTATGCTTTAACACAGTAGATGAAATGATTACCTTTTCTCAACTTGTTGTCACTGGAAAACCAATTGAAAGTGAGAACTTCGTAACATTCGATGAGAGAGGGTTTACAGTAGATGCGTATACAATTACTCAGTTTAAAATAAATAAGGTCCTTGAAAATAGAACTACTCACGATTATAAAGCTGGGGATATTATCAAGGTAGCTGAACCAAGCTACGTTTACGATAATGGTATTATGCCCGGAAAGACTAAATTTTCAATTAATAACTACCGAAACATGGATAAAAACCATAGCTACATGCTGCTTCTTGTGCCCGATTTTAAATACGATGATCTGTACGTAATTTCTGGTGTCAATGAGGGTAAACACAACATTGATATTCCTGGTAATGATGGCGAAAAAGTTGGTGTGCCTCATGAAGAAAAGAATTATAAATTTAAAGAGGAATTGATGAAAAAGTTTAATATTTACTAAACATTTTATCCCTCCATTCCTTAATTGAAGACTTGAGTGCTCAGGTCTTTTTTTCGTTGTTGGCAAAAGCTACGTATATTCGGTAATATATTGTTGTCCATGATAAAAAATAGAGAGGTTGACTAGTTGTGAGACGAATTGAACTATTAGCACCAGCCGGAGATTGGGATTGTCTTCGTGCCGCCGTCGCAAACGGTGCAGATGCCGTTTATTTTGGTGTCGATAAATATAATGCGCGTGTACGGGCAAAAAATTTTCGCATGGAAGAATTAAAGGATGTCATGGCTTATTTGCATAAATACAATGTTCGCGGATATGTCACTTTTAATATTTTAGTTTTTGAAAATGAACTAGAAGAAGCAAAGCAGTTAGTTGAAGCATGTATAGATGCAGGGGTAGATGCGCTCATCGTACAAGATTTAGGACTTGTTCAACTCATTCGTGATATGTCACCTGATTTTCCGATTCACGGATCGACACAAATGACCATCACATCTCCAGAAGCGGTTGAATTTTTAAAGCCGTATCATTTAGAAGTCATGGTGCTCGGTCGGGAAAATAATTTAACACACATTCAAAAAATTGCCGAGAAAACGAATGTACCATTGGAAGTGTTCGTTCACGGGGCGCTTTGTGTATCGTATTCCGGACAATGTTTAACATCGGAAATGTGGGGAGGGCGTTCTGCCAATCGTGGTGAGTGCGCTCAAGCCTGCCGTCTGCCATACGATTTAATCGTTGATGGCGAGCAAAAAGAAATGGGAAACGTCGCTTATTTACTTTCACCGAAAGATTTAGCTGCTCTTGATCTCGTTCCAGAGCTTATTGAGGCGGGAGTTAGCACATTTAAAATTGAAGGTCGATTAAAATCACCAGAATATGTAGCTAATGTTGTTAGTAAATATCGAAAAGCGATTGATGAATATTTAGCGGGGCGACATTATACCCCTTCGAAAGAAGAAATACGCGAACTTCAACAAAGTTTTAGTCGTGGATTTACACATGGATTTTTAAAAGGAACGAACAACAAACAGCTTGTTGATGGAACGTTTCCAAAAAGTCGTGGTGTATTTCTTGGAACGGTTAAAAAAGTATTAAAAGACGGTGTTTTATGTGAGGTGCAAGCTCCGTTAAAACGTGGGGATGGCATCGTATTTGATGCAGGACGTCCAGAAGAAAAAGAAGAAGGCGGCCGCGTGTATGACTTACGAAAACACGGAAAAAAAGTCGAGGGTGAAGTCGAAAAAGGTGTCGTTGAAATTATCCCTGGCCGACATGACATCAATTTAACACGTATACATGTCGGAGATCGCATTTGGAAAACGAGCGATCAAGAACTTGAACGTCGCTTGCGTAAAACGTTTGAAACCGAGCGACCATATCGGCTGTTTCCGCTAACTGTGCATGTGTACGGTGAAGCAGGGGAACCGCTCATTTCGACATGGTACGATGAAACGACAGGAAATGAAGTAATCGTTCAATCTGAGCAGTTGTTAGATGTTGCTCAAAAACGACCGTTAACACTAGAATTTATAAAAGAACAATTTGGGAGATTAGGCGGAACAATTTTTGAACTAAAAGATGTTCATATGTATATCACAGGTGATGTGATTGTTCCTGTTAAAGAATTAAACCGAATAAGAAGACAAGCTGTTGAACAACTCATTGAACAAAGACAACGGCCGCGATTATACAGCAAACAACCGATTGATTTAACATCTCCTTATCGGCAAAAACAACAAGCAAAGACCCCTTCTTTAATGGCGCTTTGCCGTACGCTTGGACAAGTCGAAGCGGTATGTGATACAGATGTTGAAATGGTGTATGCTGATTTCGAATTTACAACCGATTATCCGAAGGCTGTACAGATTGCACGAACTGCAAATAAGCCAATTGCTTTAGCCACTCCACGCATTCATATGCCTGGAGAAAACGGAATTTTGAGAGGAATTTTAAAAGCCGAGCCAGATGCCATTTTAGTGCGTAGTTTGGGAGCTGTACAATATTATACGAGTCAATCAGTTGGGCAAACGTTAATTGGTGATTTTTCACTTAATATTTCAAACCATCTGTCTGCACAATTATTTTTATCCCGAGGACTTGATCGGATTACACCTTCATACGATTTAAACATTCAACAAATGATTGATCTACTTGAGGCAGCCCCAACCGAACATATTGAAATTGTCATTCATCAGCATTTGCCGATGTTTCATACTGAGCATTGTGTATATTGTACATTTTTAAGTCAAGGAACCGATTTTACAAACTGTGGGCGACCATGTGAAAAACATCGTGTCTCCTTGCGAGATCGTATCGGTATGCTTCATCCTGTTCGTGTCGATATCGGCTGTCGCAATACGGTGTACAATGCGATCGAGCAATCTGGTGCCGAATACATTCCGAACTTTTTATCGCTCGGTGTCCGTTCATATCGAGTTGAATTTTTAGAAGAACCAGCAAAAAAAGTGGAAGAGGTTATTACATTATATCGCGAGGCACTCGAAGGAAAGCGAAGCGGCACAAGCGTATGGCGTACACTAAAAGCCATTAATCAACTTGGTGTCACGCGCGGACAGCTAATCAAAAAATAAGCGGGCTTAGGACTCGCTTATTTTTTCATATGTGTACATTTTGCTATAATAGTAAATGAACGAAAAAAGAAAGGGTGATTTCTATGCCAGCTGTTGAATCAAATATGTTTCCATTAGGAGAGAAAGCGCCATCGTTTGAGCTTGTCAACGTCATTACTGAAAAAACGGTACGATTAGAAGATGTCAAATCGGATATTGCAACAGTAATCATGTTTATTTGCAACCATTGCCCATTTGTTAAACATGTTCAAGAAGAACTTGTTCGTTTAGCCTATGATTATCAACCAAAAGGAGTTTCGTTTATCGCAATCAATTCAAACGATGTGGAAAAATACCCAGATGATTCCCCTGAAAAAATGAAAGAGATAGCTGAACAGCTTGGCTATCCATTTCCATATTTATTTGATGAGACACAAGAAGTAGCGAAAGCATATCAAGCTGCATGCACACCGGATTTCTACATATTTGATAGTGAACTACAATGTGTTTACCGTGGTCAACTCGATGATTCACGACCAGGTAACGGAATCCCGGTTACAGGTTCTTCGATTCGAACAGCTTTAGACGCATTGCTATTAGGGAAACCTGTTCCGAAAGAACAAAAACCGAGTATCGGTTGTAGTATCAAGTGGAAAGAAAAATAAAAAAACATTTGACATTTTTGTTTCAAGCCTATATACTTAAGAAGTACCATTTCGTTCGTTATATCAATGATCGTTATAAGCTGCACCTTTGTCAGGTTCATCTTATAAGGACTTGACGAAAGTGTAGCTTTTGTTTTATGAGTAATGAAACGGTGGTCAATTTTTAAAATTGTTTTGGAGGAATTCACATGAACACAGGTAAAGTAAAATGGTTTAATGCAGAAAAAGGTTTTGGATTCATTGAGACGGACGGAGGTACAGACGTATTCGTTCACTTCACAGCGATCCAAGGTACTGGATTCAAAACGTTGGAAGAAGGCGAAAAAGTAACATTTGACATCGTGAATGGCAACCGTGGGCCGCAAGCGGCAAACGTGCAAAAAGCATAAATAGTCAAACGTACGGGATCTCGCTTTTCGTGAGATCTCGTTTTTATATGCAACGAAACAAATTCTCACTGGCGCAGCTTCGGAGCTGCAAGGACGGAAGAGAGGTAGGGTTTCCGTCGTTTTTGTTTGTTCAACACGCTCATATCAGGAGTGTGTTTTTTTAAATAAAAATACAGAAAATTTGATAAAAAACTATTGAAAAATGATGAATGATTCCATATAATAAACTCATGTTATAAAACTATACATAATAATGTGAGGTAATGTGACATGAATGAACTACTCGTCTCTGAACAAACAAACACTTCGACGCTTGAACAAATTAAAGAAATCATCAAACAAAAACATGTTGAACTATTACATTTACAATTTGTTGATATTGAAGGTGTTTTAAAGCACGTCACAGTAACAGCGGAACAACTAGATGATGTAGTAGAAGGAAAAATCATGTTTGATGGATCTTCAATTAAAGGTTTTTCGCCAATCAATCGCTCAGACTTATATTTACTTCCTGATTTACAAACATTTGCAGTACTACCATGGACAGTAGGAGAGGGGTATGCAGAAGCACGTTTTCTTTGCTCTGTGATGAATCCAGACGGAACGTTATTTGATGGCGATCCACGTAACGTATTGAAAAAAACAGTTGAACGAGCGAAACAAAAAGGATATACGATCTCCGTTGGCCCTGAATTAGAGTTTTTCTTGTTTAAAACAGATGAAAATGGAAATCCGACAACAACACCTCAAGATAACGGCGGCTATTTTGAGCCATCTCCAAAAGATCTTGGAGAACGCGTTCGCTTAGATATTTATCGTGCGTTAAAGGCTATGGGATTTACAATTGAGGCTTCCCACCATGAAGTTGCTGAAGGGCAACATGAAATTAATTTCAAATATGCCGATGCCCTCGGTGCTGCCGACAATGCGACAACATACAAATGGGTTGTTAAAACGATCGCTAAAAAATACGGATTACATGCTACGTTTATGCCAAAACCGATTTTCGGTATTAATGGTTCAGGAATGCATGTGAACATTTCGTTATTTAAAGACGGTGAAAATGCTTTCTTTGATCCATCGGACGACAATCAATTATCTGAAACAGCATACCAATTCATTGCTGGTTTATTGCAAAACGTAAAAAGTTTCGCAGCCATTACAAACCCACTTGTAAACTCATATAAACGTCTTGTCCCAGGATATGAAGCACCTTGTTATATTGCATGGTCAGCATCGAACCGCTCCGCACTGATTCGCATTCCTGCGAAACGAGGATTAGCAACACGCGTTGAGCTTCGTTGTCCTGATCCATCTGCTAATCCGTATTTAGCGTTTGCAGTCATTGCTGAGGCAGGACTTGATGGAGTAGAAAAACAACTCACTTGTCCATCGCCAATTGATGAAGACATTTTCCATATGACTGTTGAACGTCGCGCGGAGCTTGGTATCGAAAACCTTCCAGGTAGTTTAGGAAAAGCGATTGAAGAATTAGAAAATGGAACAATTGGACGTCATACGTTAGGCAACCACGTATTTGGTGAGTATGTCGCATTGAAAAAGAACGAATGGGATAGCTATCGAACAGCAGTCCATGCTTGGGAAATTGAACATTATCAAGCGAAATTTTAAAAGCGAGCGATTGTGCTCGCTTTTTGCATATTTTCATTATGTGTTTGTACAACAAATGGTTTATGATGGTACATAGAGAATAACGAAAGGGTGATATTGTGTCTAAACGAATCATTACGATGATCGTGTTGATTTGTACCGCAACAATGTTATTATGGGTTGTTGGCTTAGTCGTCACGATTCAAGACCAATTTTTTTACAAAGCTTCCTCGATCAAACAAACAAAACTAGCAACTTCAAACATACAGAAAAATAACGGACTTTCTATCGTTGCCCTTGGTGACTCATTAACACGTGGGACAGGAGATGAAACAGGGAAAGGGTACGTTGGATATGTTGTAGATGACTTAAAAAAACGGACAAATCAACACATTCAATTCACAAATTTGGCAATTAAAGGACAACGCTCTCCTCAACTCATCAATCAACTAAAACAAAAAGAGGTGCAACGCCAATTAAAAGAGGCGGACATCATTTTAATGACGATTGGAGGAAATGACTTATTTCAAGGCGGAGAAGCACTAAGGAACCTATCCCATGCCCAAATTGAAAAGGAAAAAAAGAAATTTGTTGAGCAGCTACATACGATTTTCCAACTTATTCGCACAGTAAATAATGATGCAACTGTATTTTATATCGCTTTATACAATCCATTTAACGATTTAGACAATGGAAAAGAAACATCTGCTGTTGTGCGCAGTTGGAATTATGCAGCATCTGAAGTAGCGGCCGACTATAAATCAATCATTTGCGTTCCAACATATGATTTATTTGAACTGCAAGTCAACGACTATTTGTATACAGATAAATTCCATCCAAACAAAGAAGGATATAAACGAATCGGTGAACGTGTTGCGTCGCTCATTACGTTAACGAAAGGGGAAAAATAATGGAAGAAACGTTAGTTGTACGAAACGTACGAAAAACAATTGGAAAAAAGGAAATTATTAAAGGTCTTTCGTTTTCGTTAAAAAAAGGTGAAGTGTTTGGTTTCTTAGGCCCAAATGGTGCAGGGAAAACAACGACCATTCGCATGCTTGTCGGATTAATTCAACCGACATCCGGAACGATTTCGATTTGTGGATATAACTTACAAAAACAATTTACAAAAGCGATTCAACACATTGGCTGTATCGTAGAAAACCCTGAACTTTATCCATATTTAAGCGGCTGGGAAAACCTTGAGCATTTTGCACGTATGGTTCCAGCGGTTACCGATCATCGCATTCAAGAAGTAGTCGAACTCGTCGGTTTACAAAATCGGATTCATGATCTCGTCCGCACGTATTCACTCGGCATGCGTCAACGCCTCGGTATTGCGCAAGCACTTCTTGGAAAACCAACAGTGCTCATTTTAGATGAACCAACAAATGGTTTGGATCCTGTCGGCATTCGCGAAATGAGACAATTTATTCGATCACTTGCTGAACATGAACAATTAAGCGTGCTCGTTTCATCACATCTATTAAGTGAAATACAACTCATGTGCGATCGTGTTGCCATTATGTCCAAAGGAGAGATTATTCGCATTGATACGGTCGAACATTTATTACAAGAACAAGCACGGACATATTGGAATGTTATCCCGATTAATACAGCTAAAGAAATATTAGAAAATGAGACAACTATCATCGGTGAAAAGGATGGAGCGATCGTTACGATTTATGAATCAAACGAAACTATTGCTCGTTGCAATACTCGGTTAATTGAAGCAGGGGTGCTTGTCAGCGGAATCGAGCGAAAACTTCCAACACTTGAAGATTTATTTATTGAATTAACAGGAGGGGAAACGATTGATTAATCTCGTGTACAACGAAATGTTAAAAATTGTTCGTAAAAAACGACTATTTATCATTGCAGCCATCGTAGCTGTTCTCGTTAGTTTATTTACATATGCGCAATTTAAACAGATCGAAACGGTTCGAGAACGCATTGGAACAACAGATTGGCGCACACAACTGCAACAACAAATCATCGATACACAAAATCGCTTAAACTCAACAGGAATTTCTGAAGAATGGAAAAAGTTTCTCAAAATTCGTTTACAGCAACAACAATACTATTTAGATAATGATATTAATCCGATGGCGCCCGGTGCTCCGACATTTATGCGCATGTTTATTGAAAACTCGATTGAATTGTTTTTGCCACTGCTTGTTATGGTAATTGCAGCTGATCTTGTTTCATCAGAAGCAAGCGGAGGAACGATCAAACTGCTGTTGACACGTCCTGTGAAACGATGGAAAATTTTAATGAGCAAATATATCGCTTTGATTTTATCCACATCGTTTATCGTGTTTTCTGTTGCCGTTTTATCATACGCGATTTCTGGTATCGTATTTGGATATGGTGGATGGAATTTGCCGCTTTTAACAGGATTTTCGATTCAAGGTGAAGAATTAAATACGACAACAGTTCATCTGATTCCCCAATGGAAATACTTACTTATGGAATTTGGTCTCGCTTTTTTTGTGTCGCTCGTTGTTGGGACACTAACATTTATGTTATCGGTGTTAATACGTAGCACAGCCGCAGCGATGGGGATTATGCTCGCAGCTCTGATTTCAGGAGCTATTTTATCAAGTATGGTATCATCGTGGGAGTCTGCGAAATATTTGTTTATGGTAAATTTACGACTCACAAGTTATATTAGCGGCATGGCGCCACCTATTGATGGGATGACACTTTCTTTTTCAATGACTGTGCTCGCCACTTGGGCAGTTGTTGCGCTAATTGTTTCTTTTTATGTATTTACGAAAAGGGATGTTTACTAATGAATAAAATGATTGACACGTTGATCAATGAATTACAAAAACGAACGCCAACGATCATGGATTTTGACAAATTTGCTCAATACGCTGTACTTCTCCCGCTTATCCAACAAAACGATGAGGTGTTTGTTTTATTTGAAATACGCTCACTGCAACTACGTCGTCAGCCGGGAGAAATTTGTTTTCCGGGTGGGAAAATGGATTCGTGTGATCAAAGTCCAAGGGAAACAGCTATGCGAGAAACGTGTGAAGAGTTAGGGATTGAAAAGAAACATATTACACATATCGTCCCGCTTGACTATATATTTTCACCATTTGGTATGGTTATTTATCCATTTGTTGGTTTTGCTAATATTACTTGTATGCAAATAAATGAGAAAGAAGTAAAAGATGTGTTTACTGTGCCACTGTCTTTCTTCTTAGAAACAAAACCAAAAATATATCGTGTTTCATTTGAGCCAAAACCGGAAGACGATTTTCCGTTTGACGATATCCCAGGGGGAAGGGAGTATAATTGGCGCCCACGGCACATGGAGGAACATTTTTATTACTACAAAGACAAGGTGATCTGGGGATTAACAGCCAAAATTGTATATCATTTCACTCAACTCATTCAAAAAGAGAAAGGAGAATAGTCATGTCACAACCTGTTGATTTAGGATTTGGCATTTCACTTATTGATTTATATGATTTACAAACTGCTCAGCGAACAGGGGCATACGTTTTTCGGGAAGAAGAAATAACAATTATTGAAACGAGCGCGAGTCCATCTATCCCACATTTACTTAAAGGATTAGAAGCATTATCTATTGATTTGCACGATATAAAAAATATTATCGTCACACACATTCATTTAGATCATGCTGGTGGAGCAGGTTTATTATTGAAACATTGTCCAAATGCGCACGTGTTTGTTCATCCGAAAGGTATGCGTCATTTAGCAGATCCATCTCGTCTCATTCAAGGAGCAAAAGCGGTTTATGGTGAAAAATTTGAGGCGTTATTTGACCCAATCGTTCCCATTCCTGAAAATCGGTTAATTGTAAAAGAAGATGGAGAAACGTTGCAAATCGGAAAAGATCGCAAACTGACATTTCTTCATACACCAGGACATGCGAATCACCATTTTTCTATTTATGATGAAAAAAGCAACGGCATTTTTACAGGTGATACGGCAGGTGTTTTTTACCCACAATTACTTTCATACTACGTTGAGTTATATTTGCCGTCTACATCACCAAACCAATTTGATCCAGAAGCTATGATCGCATCAATTAAGAAATTTATGGCGTTACGTCCAGATCGTATATATTTTGGGCATTTCGGTATGTCAACAAATGTACAAACGGTTTGGGAACAACTCCATTATTGGCTACCTATTTTCGTTCAAGAAAGCAACGAAATTGTGAATGAACAAATGCATAAATCTTTCGCAGAAAAAACAGAAGCTGTTTTCAACTGTTTATTTCACATCGTTCAAACATTTTTACGTAAACAGCAAGTACCAGATGATGCAGATGTATATAAGTTACTCCAACTTGATTTACAAGTGTGTGCGATGGGACTTGTCGATTATATAGAAAAACAAAAAAGATAATTGACGAAAAATCATGTTTTCGCTATAATTTCTTTGGCACCCCACCATACGGAGGAGTACCCAAGTCCGGCTGAAGGGGTCGGTCTCGAAAACCGATAGGGGTGTCAAAGCCCGCGGGGGTTCGAATCCCCCCTCCTCCGCCATATTCTCCTCTTGTCTTTCTCCTTTTGTGATCTTCAATTTTATTTTTTTATTCCAATTTATAAGGATGTGACATATTGAAAAAATATTACGTTGTTTGGGAAGGGGCAAAAACAGGCATTTTTTCTTCTTGGGATGAGTGTAAACCATACGTTATTGGTATTCCAGGTGCAAAATATCGCTCATTTTTATCGAAAGAAGAAGCAGAGCAAGCATTTGCCTCTGGTTCGGCTGTAAACTATGCAACAAAAAATAAAACACACTTAACGAATTATATCGAAGAAAGCATTTGCGTTGATGCAGCATGTAGCGGAAATCCCGGATGGATGGAATATCGGGGTGTACACACGAAAACAGGAGAACAATTGTTTTATGTCGGGCGGATGATTGGAACAAACAACATTGGTGAGTTCTTAGCTATTGTCCATGCATTAGCATGGCTACAACAACAAAACAAAAGTTTGCCCGTTTATTCTGATTCTGCGACAGCTATAAAATGGGTGAAAGGGAAAAAAGCAAATACAACGCTTGCTCGCACCACTAAAACAGAACGTGTCTGGCAGCTTATTGAACGTGCTGAAGCTTGGTTGCGTACACACCATTATGTAAATGAAATTATAAAGTGGGAAACAGAACAATGGGGTGAAATTAAAGCGGATTTTGGACGAAAGTAAAAGGAGAGGGGGCTATCCCTCTCCTTTTTGCACGCTATCAAGTTCATGTTTTAGTTTTTGTTTATCAAGTTGTTCACCGATGATAACAAAATGTAACGGTACGCTCATCTCTTCTTTCATATAAAGCGGTGTACCGTACGCATACTGAAAAGCATAAATTCCGCTCGTATGGGTAAAACGCAAAAATCCTTTCATGCGGTAAATAGTATCAGGCAATTGTCGCACCCATTGTTCAAACATGTCTAAATCAATCGGTTTAGTAAATGTATGTACGTACGTTTGAATGCGCAGTCGCTCGATATTCAGTCGCTCATGTTCGCCCCGCATACGCTTCGATAACAATTCAATATCTTCGATTCGTACGTTAGAAAACGTTGTAAAAATAATACGTGCTTCGCTGTTGATCGCTTGTAACTCAAACGACAATTTTGCTTGTTCATCGGGACGTAATTCATCTGTCTTATTCACAATTAACACATCCGCGTGACGAGCTTGTTCTTTTAACAACATTTGCAATGGGATGGAAAGTTGATGACGATCGCCCCAACGCATGGCGTCAATTGTTGTGATAATACCTCTCATTTGAATGCGATCAGCAAATAATGGCGACATGCAAGCATCAAGTACTTCGATGGGATGAGCGACCCCTGTTGTCTCAATATAAATCACATCTAATGCATGTTCATGGAGCAACGAATAAAGCTCTACTTCAAATTGATCTTGAATTGTGCAACATACACAACCGCTTAATAACTCACTTAGTATAACATCTTCTGAAACAGCGTGTGAATCAATGGATATTTGACCGATTTCATTCATTACTACTGCTACTTTCCGTCCGTGTTTTTTTTCATTTTGTAGCATTCGCTTTAATAATGTCGTTTTTCCACTTCCGAGAAATCCTGATAATATATATATATCAATATGTTTCATAGAATGCTCCTTTCTTCACCTTCTTTCTTGATCATAGTCAAAAATGCGTCGAATCGCAACAGAAAAGAAGCTTCTTCACGATGGAAGCGTCTGCAACTGCTTTTCTCTTGCCACCTGTAGCATATGACGCACAACGTTTGATGCTGCATGAGGATGATACAAAGAGCGCATAGCATATTTCATATCTAATAGTGCTTCTTTACTTTGCAACAGCCGATGAACATGCATATGCCATTCATCGATATGTTCTGCGAGAATTGCACCGCCTTTTTTTGAAAAGTATAATGCATTTTCCTTTTCTTGTCCTGGTGTCGGTTTATATAAAATAAGAGGAACTCCTAATGCAGTTGCTTCTGTTAATGTAATTCCACCCGGTTTTGTTATTGCAATCGTTGCGATTCGAAGTAATTCATCGATCCGTTCAACATAGCCAAATACGCGGAGACGTTCAGGAAATTGCGCCGCTAACGCTTGCATCTTCATCCGGAGCATTTCGTTATTTCCACATACAACAACCAATTGTACATGTTCATGAATCAACGTTTTGCACATCGTTTTTATATCTTTTAATACACCGTGAGCACCTGCGATCATTAAAATAACTGGTTTTTCAGGAGATATATTATATTTTTTGTAAATAGCAGAAGGTGACATGACTTGTTCAAAAGTCGATCGGATCGGAATACCCGTTACACAAACGTTCGATTGAGGAACACCTGCGCATACCATTTGTCGCTTCAAATCGTTTGTAGCGACGTAATATTGATCAATGTACGGGTGAATCCATATTTTGTGCAAACAATAATCTGTTAGAACACTAAACGTCGGAATTACGAAACCGTGTTGGAATAAAAATTGTGAAACACCAATCATTGGAAATGTATAGACAATTATATTGGGCTTTTCGCTTGTTAATAGTGCCATGAGCCGCTCTTTCCCCATATAATAAAACCAGTTCATAAATTTCTTGTCATATATTTTCTCGATACCATAGTAAAACAGACGATAAATAGGCTTTCCGATGCTGTAGCTTTTTAAATACATATATTCTGTCATATGGTTCATACGTGGATACGACTCGGCAAATAAGTTCGATACAACGACATGTTCGATACCTTGACGCATACATTCCTGTTCAATTGTTTTTGCTACTTGCATATGCCCGTTTCCAAAGCTTGCAGTTAAAATCAATACTTTTGTTTCGTGCATACACGTCACTCCTTGTTCATCCGAATGTATTTGTAATGTAACAAATGAATGTTGTGAAAATATAAAAAGGAAAGGAGGGAAATGTAAATATTTCATTAATAATTTTTTTTAAAAAATCCATTTACAAACACATATATGAATCATCATTTACTACATAAAATGATTTTGGAAGGAGAAAAGAACCATGACGACAATGATGGGAGTATATTGCACAATTGAACAAAGAGAGATTGTTTAACCTTCCAATTTTAAGTAATAAGCACTTACATGCTGCAGGGAAGGTTCAGTTCCTTGCGTTTTTTGCGCTCCATCTGCATGGGAAAAAGTCCCTTGCGAATTTTTTATTGAAAGGAGAGGAGTAAATAATGAAGTTTCATTTTTCTTTACAAAATCTTTACTTGTTTATATAAGTATATAAGTATGAGTAAAATGTTTGTGGGAGAAAAAAAGACAGGTTCCTGATTTGGTATAAT